>JBLIZX010000347.1:0-9752 GCA_048860285.1 Macromonas sp.
GCGGGAATACCTGCACACCATCGATTCATCGGCCAAACTGCTGATGGTCATCATCAACGATATTTTGGATTTTTCCAAAATCGAGGCCGGCAAGCTCCATGTGGAGCACATCGCTTTCGACATCCGCGAGACGGTGAACGACACACTGCGCGCCCACCGCACACAAGCCGAAACCAAGGGCCTACGGCTGCACCTGGACATTGCCCCCGATGTGCCCCACGGGGTGGGCGGCGACCCGGTACGGTTGCGCCAAGTGCTGCACAACTTGGTGGGCAATGCCATCAAGTTCACCGCACAAGGCACCGTGGGGGTCAAGCTGTGGCAAGAGGCGGTACCCGGTCAACCCCATGCCCAACAATTGCATTTGGCGGTACAGGACACCGGCATTGGCATCCCAGAACACAAGCAAGCCACCATTTTTGATGCGTTTGCCCAGGCCGACACCTCCACCACCCGACAGTACGGAGGCACTGGGCTGGGGTTGTCGATCAGCAAGCGGTTGGTGGAGTTGATGGAAGGGCAGCTGTGGGTGGAAAGTGTGCCCGGCCTAGGCAGTACGTTTCACGTCACCCTGCCCTGTCACGCGATGGCGCTGCCCGCAGCAACCACGCTCAGTCCGGCGCTGCAAGTGCCGGTTACGGCCCCCACCACCACAGTGGCACCCGTTGCGCCCGCTGTGGCCACCGCAGCGGTGGCGGGGCGGGTGCTGTTGGTGGAAGACAATTTGGTCAACCAACGGCTGGCGCAAGGTTTGCTCAAAAAAATGGGCCACGAAGTCACGCTGGCCGCCAACGGGGCCGAAGCGGTCGAGGCGTACCGCCACGCCACGTTCGATTTGGTGTTGATGGACATGCAAATGCCCGTGCTCAGTGGCCCTGAGGCTTGCGAACAGATTCGCCAGCACGAAGCGGCCCACGGCTTGCGCCACACCCCCATCATGGCCATGACGGCCAATGCCATGAGCAAAGACAGCGAATTGTGCTTAGCCGCTGGCATGGACGACTTTATGAGCAAGCCGCTGGACGTACACCGCTTTACCGAGCGGGTGGCGTATTGGATACAACAAAACAACCACCAGACTCGCTAAATGTCGCATCTCAGACGTTGAGACAGCTCTTCATGGTTTGCACAGTTTTGAGCGCGTTTTCCACATCGAACATCGCAATTTGGCGATCCAGCGTGTCCCAATACTCCGCAGCAGCCGACTGACGTACACACTCATGCAAACGTGCCAACAGTGCAATCGACACGACTCGATGACTGCGCAGCAACTTTTCCACTTCCTCCAGATCCTGACTCGCTTGCACATTGGCCGCGGTACTTGAAGCGCTTGACGGCTCCGTCGCTGATACAGCAGCAGGACGTACCGTTGCAGGCGGCGGTGCATCAGGAGGCAAGTGAGCTTGCAGCACAGCTGTGGCATCACGCAAAGCTTGCAAACACTCGTCGCGGTAGCGGTGCAGCACAATTAGGCGTTCGCTTTCGCCTGATGGTGCGTCTTGATGATGATCCACCAACTCATTTTCCAGAGCAGTAGCAGCAGCGTGCAGCCTAGTAGCCGACAGATTGCCTGCCACACCGCGTAGAGTGTGGGCCACGCGCACAGCGCCGTCCCAATCACCGGCCTGACAGGCTGTATCAAAACGCGTGCTCCAGTCGTCAGGTTGAAAATCGCGCAAAATCTGACGCAACAGGCGAAGTAACAAGGTTTGGTCACCGGAGAGTCGGTCGAGCGCCTGCTCTAGGTTGAAGCCGTCTAGGTGTACTGGAAAATCAGACGCGGTAGCCCCCTCTGTAGGAGGAGGTGGTGGTGTGAGCTGCGGCTCGGAGTCAGGCTCACTCGAAACAGGATCATGGTGTGGCAGCCAACGCAACAGCACCGTCAGGAGCTGCTGTGGATCGACCGGCTTACTGACGAAGTCGTTCATACCAGCGTTAAACACACGGCGGCGGTCATCGGCAAAGGCAGCGGCGGTCATGGCCACAATCGGCAAGGTGTGGCCCCACTTTGCGGCACGAATAAGTGCCGTGGCCTCGAAGCCATCCATCACGGGCATCTGCAAGTCCATCAGCACCAAATCGTAAGACTTGTCGGCCAACCGTTGCAGTGCCTCCCGACCGTGGTTAGCAACGTCTACGCGCATGCCTATTCTGTTGAGCATGGCCAATGCAACTTCTTGGTTGGTGGGGTTGTCCTCCACCAGCAACAGCTGTGCCCCCCGTATGGATGTCGCCTCTTGGTAGGTGCCAGACACGGCAGAACCGTTATGAGGAGTCGGCAGTTGCACCTGACCACGCTGCTGCAACTCCAGCACCGCATCGAACAAACGCGAGGCTGTCACGGGCTTGCTCAGCACCGCATCGGGCAGCACCGGCCCTTGGGCTGCGGCTTGAACAAGGGTAAGGCGGTCGTAGGCTGTGACCATAAGCACAGCGGGCACGCGCGATGGCGAGCTAGTCGCTGCTGTTTGATGCAATTGGCGCAACAACCACAAGCCGTCGTGGCCGGGCATACTCCAGTCCAGCACCAGCAGGGAATAATGGATGCCGTTGCGCGCCGCCTGACGCAATTTGTCCAAAGCGGTATCGGCATCGGCAACAGCATCTACATCAAAGCCCCAGCCACACATGGTGCGTCCCAAGATTTCGCGCACACTTTCATGGTCGTCCACCAACAACACACGCTCCTGACGCAGTGGTACGGGTGCGCCTACCTTGTCACGGGTATCGATAGCCAGACGCGCGGTGAACCAGAAAGTGCAGCCCTGATTGGGCTCGCTGCGTACACCAATTTCACCCCCCATGAGCTCAATCAAACGCTTGGCAATGGTCAGCCCCAAGCCAGTACCCCCAAAGCGACGGGTGGTAGAGTTGTCGGCTTGCACAAAGGGCTGGAACAGGCGCTCAACTTGTTCGGCGGTCAGGCCAATGCCACTGTCTTTAACCTCAAAGTGCAACAGAGCGCGTCCATCGTCATCAATGCCTTCTTGGCGCACACTCAGGAACACGCTGCCGTGCTCTGTGAATTTGATGGCGTTGCCCAGCAAGTTCACCAGCACCTGCCCTAGGCGCAAGGCATCACCCCGGTAATGCTGCGTCAGTTCGGGGGGAATGTCCAGCACCAGCTCCAGCCCCTTGGTGCTAGCGGTCAACGCCAGCAAATCGGTGGCATCGCTGAGCACGTCCTCCAGCACGAACGGCATCGTTTCCAAATCTACCGCACCAGCATCGAGTTTAGAAAAGTCCAGAATGTCGTTAAGCACACGCAGCAGTGCGCGCGAGGATTTTTGCACCTTCTCGACCATGGCTCGCTGCTGCACGTCCAAACGGGAGTCGGCCAGCATGTCCAAGAAACCCAACACAGCGTTCATGGGCGTACGCACCTCGTGACTCATATTGGCCACAAAGGCGCTTTTGGCTCGGCTGGCCTGTTCGGCATCCTCTTTGGCCTGCAACAGATCTTGCTCTGCCTGACGTTGCTGGGTAATGTCCTCAATCATGCACAACAGCAAGGGACGGGCATCAGCGGCCACCTGCACGCGCGAGACAGTATGCCGCACCCAAACGTGCGATCCATCGGGATGCACAAACCGATTGTCGAGCTGGAAACGCGCAATTTCACCCGCATTGAGGTGCTCAAGTTGTGTCAGCAGCGCTGGCAAGTCGTCGGGGTGGGTAATGCGCATACACCCCTCGTGTCGCATTTCCTCAATGGAGCGCCCGGCAATGGAGGCGTAGAGTTCATTGCAATCGTGAAGCTCGGTGCTGTAAGCGTCCAACAACGCAATACCGATAGGGGCCTGCGAGAAAATGGCGTGGAAGCGGATCTCGGAGGCGGTCATTTCGGTCAGCGCCTGCTCAATTTGCCGACGCGACTGCATGAGCTGCTCGCGTATCTCCATCTCAGCCTGAATGTCGCGCCACCCCCCCACACGGGCCTCAAGTTCGCCCTCTGCGTTGAAGATGGCACGGGCACCAATTGACACCCAATGGTAGGTACCATCACTGGCACGTACCCGGATCTCAAAACTCACACGTCGCCGATGTTCGAGTCGCTGCTTGGCCTCACTGAGCACTGTCTGGTCGTCGGGATGAACAAAATCGGCCAGTACGTGCCCCACTATGTCCGCAGGCTGCCAGCCCACCAACTGCGTGACGGAGGGAGAAATCCAGTCAAACGTGCCACGGGCATTGATGCGAAAGACAACGTCGGAAGCGTTTTCAGCCAACAGCTGAATCTCAACCGTGCGCTCGTCCACTTTGCGCTCAAGTGCGGCGTTGAGATCAAGCAATGCTTGCTCGGCCCGCTTGCGTTCGGTGGCATCCAAGCACACCCCCGCCAAGTGCTTGGGCACACCATGGGTGTCGTAGCTGGGCTGACCAAAGGCATCAATCCAGCGGTAAGTACCATCGGGTAACACCACGCGGTAAGTGGCCGTAAGGGGCGTGTGATCGCGGATAGAAGCTTCCACTTGGCCCACAGCTTGGGCTCGGTCATCGGGGTGCAGCGTCTGAGACCAAATATCAAAGCTAACTGGGCCGCTATTTGGGTCAAGGCCAAACAGGTGAAACATTTGGGGCGACCAATTGAGGCGATCGGCACCAACTTCCATGTCCCAATCCCAAAACCCCACGCCAGCACCTTGCTCAACCACCGAAAGCCAATCAAGTGATTTTTGCAATTGGCTCTGGGTCTGCTGCAATTCGCGCGCACTTTTGAGCTCAGCTTCGGTCACGTTGTGGGCACTGAGCAAGCGGCCATAACGATGCAACCCCACCCCCAGCACCAACAAAATGACACCTGAGTTGAGCAGCAGCAGCGGCCAGCCTTCCCACCAAAGTTGGTGGAGTTGGTCGCGCTCAAGGTAGCTGACCATTTTCCAACCCTCAGCCGCCTTAATTTGGTCTGGCCGCCAAAGGGTCGGATCGACGCTGTTCCAAATCCATAGGCCACTGTCATCAAGCAACTGGCCCGACGGCGCAGCGGCAATAGCCGCCCATGCTTTGGGCTGGCGCATGGCCAGTGTGTTGTTGCGTCCAAACAGGTGGCCCCAGCTGTCCTGCGGGTCAGAGGCAATTAGCCATTGCCCCTTGGTATTGAGCAGCAGGCGCTGTTCGCCTTGGGTAGTGGGTGTGCTGGTGGTGTAATCGTCCAGCAGTTGCTGGGCCAATATGTTGATGACCAGCAATCCGAAATCGCGGCCCTGCACCACTGGCAAGCGTATGGCAGCACGCAGCATAGGGCGGTAGGGGATTTCAATCTGGCCATGCTCAACGTTGAGGTCAAGTACGGAGAGGTACATCAGCCCCGGCGACAGGCGCAGGGTATCGGTCACATACGGGTAACCAGCCTTGTTTTGTAGGTCGGCGGAGGGGGTTAGTACCACGGAGGCGTTGGTACGTTCGGCCCGCACTTGCTCCATGCCATCGGGCGTAATCCAGCGCGCCTGCGCGTAGTTTGGGTTGCGGTAAAGCAAGGTCTGTAACACATCCTCCATCAGCGAACGCCCCGTGGCCAGGGTGGAGGATGTGACTCTACGCACTGCTGGCTCTTGCACCACCCCTTGCAAGTGGCGAAATGCACGATCCAGATCGTGCGATACCAGCAACGCGCTGGCCTTGAGTTGCGCGGACTCGCGAGATTCAAACACGGCCTGACGGGATCGGCTTTGCTCGATACCGATGTAGGCGGTCATGGCACTGACCAGGAGCACCAGCGGCAGATAAATCGCAAGAAACCGTTTCACTTGGAGAGAGCTCCTGATGGGGGCTGAAACAGGTGTACGCAATTGCGCCCCGCCTGCTTGGCCTGGTACATGGCTTTGTCTGCTTGCTGAATCAGCTCCTCGGTGCTGGTGGCGTGATCGGGGTAGATGGCCAGACCAATGGTCGCACCGACAAAAACGGTGTGTGCGTCATCGAGCACAAAAGACTGGTTCAGCACCAACCTGATTTTTTCAGCCACTTGGCAGGCGACACCGGCACTTTCGATATCTTGCAGCAGCAGCACAAATTCATCGCCACCCATGCGCCCAACAATGTCGGATGCGCGCACACTGTCGCACATACGCTGCGCAACCTGTTTTAGCAAGGCATCCCCCACAGCATGGCCGTAGCGGTCATTAACGGGTTTGAACTTGTCCAAATCCAAAAACAGCAGCGCCAACTGGCGTTGCTGGCGCTTTGCCAGTGCTAGCGCCTGTTCAGTACATTCGAGAAACCAGCTGCGATTGGGCAAGCCAGTGAGCGGGTCGTGATGTGACAAAAATTTGAGCTGCTCCAGCGCCTGCTGTAAATCGTACATGCGCTGACGCAGTTCCAATTGCAGTCGGGCCCGCGCCCGTACCACGGGCGGGTTAATCGGCTTATGGATGAAGTCGGCAGCACCACTGTGCAAAGCACGGGTTTCATTGGCTGCATCGTGGCGTGCGGTGATGAAAATAACCGGAATATCGCAGGTTTTTGGGTCAGATTTGAGCAAACTCAGCACCTGATAACCATCCATTTCTGGCATTACCACGTCCAGCAAAATCAAGTCAGGCGCGCTGTCGTCCACCAGCTTGAGGCCCTGCTTGGCCGATGTGGTGGCTCGTAAATCGTAGTGATCCTCAAAGCAACTGCACAGCACTCTGAGATTGATAGGATCGTCATCAATAATCAAAATGCTGTTGTTCATAATTTATGTTGCATCCATAATCGCGCGGCACGTTCATACTACCTATCTTGGTCTTAAGATTGACCGTTTTTTGTTGGTTCAAATTTCGTGCCGAATGAATGCCTCGGTACTGGGGGCTAGCCGCGCGGATAACGCTTGAGCGCGTTGCGGAACACGTCCACCACCTCGCCGGGGTGGCGCATGCTCACACCCAAATCCTTCACCAGCCCGTCTTTCAAACCGTAGCACCAGCCGTGAACGGTGAGCTTTTGGCCACGGCTCCAAGCGTCTTGCACCACGTTGGTCAAGGCCACGTTGCCCGCTTGCTCAATCACATTCATCTCGCACAGCACGTCTTCTTGCTCGGGCACACTCAGGTGATCCAAGCGGCGACGGTGGCGGATTTTGACATCGTGGACATGGCGCAACCAGTTGTCCACCAAGCCCACACGCGCCCCGCGCAGCGTGGCCAACACGCCACCGCAGCCGTAGTGCCCCACCACCATGATGTGTTCCACCTTGAGCGCGTCCACCGCGTACTGGATGACCGAGAGCGCATTGAGGTCGGAGTGCACCACCACGTTGGCCACGTTGCGGTGAACAAACACCTCGCCCGGGTCCAGCCCCGTGATTTCATTGGCCGGTACGCGGCTGTCGGCACAACCAATCCACAAATACTTGGGCGTTTGCTGCTGGGCCAGTTGTTGAAAAAAGCCGGGGCGCTGCTGCTCCATGCGCGCGGCCCAGACCCGGTTGTTGTCAATCAGGTGTTGCAATGAGGTGTTCATGAACCGGAATTGTCGCGCAAAGCCAGAGGAAAGGCAGCAGGGGTACGCACAAAACCTTGCTCCAAACGGCGTTCCAGCTCTGGCACGGGCAAAGCGGGGCTGAACAGGTAGCCCTGCATTTCATCGCAACCCAACCGACACAGCATGTCAAACTGTTCGGGCGTTTCTACACCCTCAGCCACGGTGATGGTGCCCAAGCTGTGCGCCATGTTGATGATGGCGTTGACGATGGAAGCGTCGTTGGCATCGGTGGCAATGTTGCGCACAAACGATTGGTCGATTTTGAGTTTTTGCACCCGCAACCGCTTGAGGTAACTCAACGAGGAATAGCCAGTACCAAAATCATCAATCGACAACGACACGCCCAGCGCGTGCAATCGGCCCACCACTTCGGTAACGTTGGCAGGGCTATCCATGGCCATGCTTTCGGTCAGTTCCAGCTCCAGCCATTCGGGCGGCAAGCCGGTGTCGTTCAGCACGTCCTGCACCAGTTGCACCAGGCCGGGGTGGCGGAATTGCGCCATCGACAGGTTGACCGCCACCGTCAAGCTGCTGTGGCCAGCATCGAGCCAGCGCCGAGCTTGCACGGCGGCCGTGCGCAGCACCCATGCCCCAATGGCAATGATTTGGCCACTGCTTTCGGCCACCGGGATAAAGTCGCCGGGGCTGACCATGCCCCATTCGGGGTGCCGCCAGCGCACCAGTGCCTCAAAGCCCACCAACTGCTGGTCGTGGGCGCGGATTTGGGGCTGGTAGTACACCTGCAATTGCTCTTGCGGCAAAGCGGCACGCAAGGCGTTTTCGAGCTGGAGCACGCGGGTGGCACGCTGCTGTGTGCCGGGCGCAAAAAAGCGGTAGGTGTCGCGCCCTTCGCTTTTGGCACGGTGGAGGGCCGATTCGGCGCACTGTGCCAAGGTGTCAAAATCGGCACCATCGTCGGGGTACAAAGCTATGCCCACCGACGACGTGACGACCAAATCGTAGGCATTGGCCAAGCGGAACGGCGCTTGCAACGCTTGTTGCAGTTCTTTGGTGGTGTGGGCAGCGGCCTGGGGCTCACGCAACAGCGGCAGCACCACCATGAATTCATCGCTGCTGTGGCGACACAACAAATCTTCATCGGGCAACCAGTCTTTGAGCCGCTGCGCCACCGCTTGCAACAGCTCGTTGCCCACTTTGTGGCCCAACGATTCGTTGATGTGCTTGAAGTTGTCCAAATCCAAATGCAACAAGGCCACGCAACTGTGGGCGTGCTGTGCCAACGCCAGCACCTGCTGCAAACGCGTGGCAAAGAAGGTGCGGTTGGGCAACCCGGTCAAGGCATCAAAATGGGCCAGTTGTTCGATGCGGGCAGCGGCACGTTTGCGCTCGGTGATGTCTTCTTTGATGGCCAAATAGTTGATGGTCTGGCCTTGTTCGTTGGCGATCGGGAAGATCAGCGCGTCTTCGACGTAAATATCGCCGTTTTTGCGCCGGTTGATGAGCTCGCCGCGCCAACTGCGCCCGGCGGTGATCTCGGCCCACATGGCTTGGTACACCTCGGGTGGGGTTTGGCCCGAGGCCAGCAGGCGCGGGTTGCAGCCTTGCACTTCGGCGGCGCTGTAACCCGTACAAGTCACAAAAGCCGGGTTAACGTATTCGATGCGCGCATCGGGGTCGGTAATGACGATGGCGTTGGGGTTTTGCTCCACCGCCATGCCCAAACGGCGCAGCGCCACTTGGTCGGTGGTGCGCTGGGTGATGTCGCGCGAGAGCACGACAAACTGCTCGCCTTGGCGTTCATCGTGGCCTTTGCGTGTGACGGAGAGTTCAAACCAGCGCAAGCCCACACGCAACGGCACTTCCAAAATGCGACCATACGAATGGCCGTGCTCGCGGGCTTCGTCCAGCGCGGCCATGACCTCGGCGGCGGCGGCTGGGGGCAAGACCTCGTGGACGGTGCGCCCCAGCAATTGGACCACGGGCGCAGCCAGCAAATCGGGGCGTGGGGCGTACACGTTGCAATAGCGGCCTTGGGCGTTGACCTCAAACACCACATCGGGCACCGCATTGAGGATGGCTTGCAGGTACTGGCGCGAGGTGTTGAGCGCGCGGTAAGGCTGGGTCACGGCGGTGACGTACACGGCTTGGTACAACAGCCAATACGCCACCACTTTGTAAAGGTGGCCCGTGAGGTTGAACACGTCGGTAGCGCGCAAGTAGAGGGTAAAAAACACCTCGCTCATGGCCATAACGCACACTGCACCAAACAGCATGGGCGTGTTGAATTGTTGCTTTTGGTCGCGCTGGAGCCACAACAGAGCGGCTGT
>JBLIZX010000348.1:0-2150 GCA_048860285.1 Macromonas sp.
GTCGCAACAACTGGTAGAAGTCATGACCATCCCGCGGCCAGAGAGCCCCAGCCAGGGTACCTGAGAGTCGCAGTTTGCGAGGCCCGGCTTCAAATGGGCGATGCACCTCCCCCAGCAATTGTTCACCCCACTGAGCCAACGCCTCTTCGTCACAGATGTGGGGCAACAACACGGCAAAACCATCACCACCAACACGGCCGAGCAGCCCATGATCACCCACTAAAAGCCGCAGACGCACCGCCAGTTGCTGCAAGAGCAGATCCCCGGTCTGGTGGCTGAACCGGGTGTTGATGCTGCAGAAATTCTTCAGATCCAAGGAGAGAAAACCAAACGGTATCTCATTGAGACAGGCCTGCTCCAGCTCGGCATAGAAGCCGGGGCGATCCAGCAGCCCAGTCAGAGGATCCAAACCGCGGGCCGCCAGGGTCGACAGTCCATAGAGACTGCTACTTTTCTGCGCCTGCCCCACCAGGCAGAGCCATTGCGTCTGAGCCTCCGTTTGATACCGGCAAATGGTGAGCTGCTCCGCAAACAGGTGGCCGCTCTTGTGACGGGTAAGCAGTTGCCCCTGCCAGCTCCCTCGCTCCATTACGGCAGACTTGACCATAGTCAGCACATCTTGCTCATAGAAGCCGTTACGCAGTACGGGGGCCAGCTTGCCAATCAGCTCATGGGCTCGATACCCGGTCAGCCGCTCAAATTCGCGGTTTACCGCCGAGATGATGCCATCTTCACAGCACAAGACGGCGGCCGACGAGAGAGAATCCAGTGCCGAATGCGACAGGCAGCCAGATGAGGGAACCAGAGCCCATAGCCTGCAGCCCAGCCAGCTCGCCAACTGGCCATATCCCCGCGTGATCCATTCCGGCATTACAACTCCCTATCCCTGTCCGATACCGATATCGCACACCCCGGACTCACCCGGTCCATCCGATGCGTGACATCCACTATTCCAGACTTCCATCAATCTGAATTCAAGCCACTGGCGGTCTGCTTCCTAGCAAAGAGCGTGCCCTTGTCTGTTTTGACTCTATTAATTCAGGAATACACCTGCTTACTGGTCATTTGGCGGTCACCACCTGGCAGAACAATTTACACATCCGGGTCATGAAAGGCCTGTCAATAAATTCATCAGTCATCCCCTGTCAGCCAAGGGAAGGTGCGAATAAGCAGGTCATTTCTTCCCAAGCTGACTCGCTGATTAAAATTTCGCGGATCTGGGCCGATTTTTTTCCCGCAAACACATCGAATCAGCCTATTTAGGCTATTTTTTCCGCCATTTCTGGCGTTATTTCCGGTTTTTACTGAGATCTCTCCCACTGACGTATCATTTGGTCCGCCCGAAACAGGTTGGCCAGCGTGAATAACATCGCCAGTTGGTTATCGTTTTTCAGCAACCCCTTGTATCTGGCTTTCACGAAGCCGAACTGTCGCTTGATGATGCGAAATGGGTGCTCCACCTTGGCCCGGATGCTGGCTTTCATGTATTCGATGTTGATGGCCGTTTTGTTCTTGCGTGGATGCTGTTTCAAGGTTCTTACCTTGCCGGGGCGCTCGGCGATCAGCCAGTCCACATCCACCTCGGCCAGCTCCTCGCGCTGTGGCGCCCCTTGGTAGCCGGCATCGGCTGAGACAAATTGCTCCTCTCCATGCAGCAGATTACCCAGCTGATTGAGGTCATGCTCGTTGGCCGCGGTGGTGACTAGGCTGTGGGTCAGGCCACTTTTGGCATCGACACCAATGTGGGCCTTCATGCCAAAGTGCCACTGATTGCCTTTCTTGGTCTGGTGCATCTCCGGATCGCGTTGCTGCTCTTTGTTCTTGGTCGAGCTGGGTGCCTCAATGATGGTGGCATCGACCAAGGTGCCTTGGGTCATCATGACGCCTGCTTCGGCCAGCCAGCGATTGATGGTCTTGAACAATTGGCGGGCCAGTTGATGCTGCTCCAGCAGGTGGCGGAAATTCATGATGGTGGTGCGGTCCGGCAAGGCGCTATCCAGGGATAACCGCGCAAACAGACGCATGGAGGCGATTTCGTACAGAGCATCTTCCATCGCGCCATCGCTCAGGTTGTACCAGTGCTGCAGACAGTGAATGCGCAGCATGGTTTCCAGCGGATAGGGCCGACGACCATTACCGGCTTTGGGATA
>JBLIZX010000349.1:0-5906 GCA_048860285.1 Macromonas sp.
CCCAAGCAGTTGCAAAGTTTTATTGCGGGGTGCAAGGAGGACGGCCTGCGTCCGCAGCACGTGACGGTGCGCGACGACCGTGTCCAGCAAAAGGTGGAGTTGTACCAGCTCTACGAAGAGCAGTGCCAGCGCGAGGGGGTGGTGGATTTTGGCGAGTTGATCCTGCGCAGTTTTGAGCTACTGCGCGACCACGAAGCGGTGCGTTTGCATTACCAGCGCCGGTTCCGCCACATTTTGGTGGATGAATTCCAGGATACCAACCGCTTGCAGTACGCTTGGCTCAAGCAGTTGGCTGGCCACCAGACCGAAGCCGGGTTTGTGCCCGGCCACAACGCGGTGCTGGCGGTGGGGGACGACGACCAGAGCATCTACGCGTTCCGGGGTGCGCGCGTGGGCAACATGGCCGACTTTGTGCGCGAGTTTGCGGTGCAGCACCAGATCAAGCTGGAGCAGAACTACCGTAGCCACGGTCACATTCTGGACGCAGCCAACCAGCTGATTGAACGCAACAGTGGCCGACTGGGTAAGAACCTGCGTACCGACCAAGGTGCTGGTCAGCCCGTGCGCGTGTACCAAGCCCCAAGCGACTTTGACGAAGCGCGCTGGATGGTGGAAGAAATGCAGCAATTGGTGCGCCAAGAAGGTTATCCGCGCAACGAGATGGCGGTGCTGTACCGCAGCAACGCCCAGAGCCGCGTGATTGAAACCGCGCTGTTCAACGCGGGTGTGCCGTACCGCGTGTACGGGGGGGTGCGCTTCTTCGAGCGGGCCGAAATCAAGCACGCGCTGGCCTATTTGCGCCTGCTGGACAACCCGCACGATGACACCAGCTTTTTGCGCGTGGTCAATTTTCCGGCGCGCGGCATTGGGGCGCGTTCGCTGGAGTTGTTGCAAGATGCGGCGCGTGCTGCGGGGTGTTCCTTGCACGATGCCGTCAGCACCCTGAGCGGCAAACCCGGTACCGCGCTGGGGGCGTTTGTGGCCAAGATCGACGTGTTGCGTGAGCAAACCGAAGGGGCCACGCTGCGCCAGATCATTGAACTGGTGTTGCAGCACAGCGGCCTGTTGGAACACTACCGTGCCGACCGCGACGGGGCCGACCGCGTGGAAAACTTGGAAGAGTTGGTCAATGCCGCTGAAAGTTTTGTGATGCAGGAAGGCTTTGGCCGCGATGCGGTGGCCTTGCCCTTGGACGAAACAGCGGCTGGCACGGGCACCGCAGCCGAAGTCGCAGCTGTACAGGCCGATACCGGTGAAACCTTGAGTCCGCTGGTGGCGTTCTTGACCCATGCCGCCTTGGAGTCGGGCGACAACCAGGCTCAGGTGGGGCAGGAGGCGGTACAGCTGATGACGGTACACGCCGCCAAGGGGCTGGAGTTTGATGTGGTGTTCATCACCGGGCTGGAGGAAGGCTTGTTTCCGCACCAAAACAGCCTGAACGATCCCGCCAGCTTGGAAGAAGAGCGGAGGCTGATGTACGTAGCGATTACGCGTGCGCGCCAGCGGTTGTACCTAAGTCTGGCACAGACCCGCATGTTGCACGGCCAGACCCGTGACAACGTACCCAGCCGGTTTTTGGACGAATTGCCCGAATCCAGCTTGAAATGGATCACGCCCAAGCAGGGGGCACGCAGTGGCGGTGGCTGGTCAGGGCGTTCAGGCGGTTGGGGGCGTGGGGGTGGCAGTGTTGGGGGATCGTCCCGTTATGGCGGTGGTGGCTCTTATGGTGGTGCACCTGCTGGTGCAGGCACGGTGGTAGCGGCGGCTGCAAAAAGCACGGGTGCCTCAACGGCAGCGGGGACGCACGGTTTGCGTGTGGGCATGGCCGTGTTCCACGCCAAGTTTGGTGAAGGCAAGGTGCTGACGCTGGAAGGGCAGGGCGATGATGCACGTGCCCAGATCCAGTTTGCGCGCCACGGCACCAAGTGGCTGGCGCTGAGTGTGGCCAAGCTCACGCCAGTTTGAGGTTCGTCAGGCTGGGGCGGTGCCGCCCTGGCCTTGGCGCACAGGCAAAAAAAACCGCCGGGCAATCACCACGGCGGCAACAAAGCGCGCTGCGCAGCGCGCGCTTTCCCGAATCAATGTCTCCTCTGCACCTGTGTTATGGACGATGTTGTTGGTGCTGGGCTGACTCTTTAAGCGTCTGCCCTTGCTGAAGACGCTATTGTGCCGCTGCTGTGTGAAAGTTGTTTGACAGTGGAGTGGGTGGCGTTTAGTCGGTGGCAGGGTCGTCGCTGGCGCTGAAACTGTCGCGGAAGGTGAAGTACAGCGAGGTGAAGAACATGGCCGCCATCAGCAATGCCAGTGGCAGCACCAGCACGCTCAGCGCCGCTTCACCCCCCAACAGCAGCCCTACCACGGACAGCGCCATGCCTGCGGCAATGAAAATACCGCCCCAGGCCAGCATGAACACGCTCAACGCCCATTTGTTGTGCCAGCACGCCAGCAAGCTGAAAAACAGGCTCTTGATGGGGCCGATGCCATGCCAATGCACCAGCGCCGGGGCGTGCCAGAACAGCATCGACAGTGGCAGATACATCAGCATGAACAGCCACATGGCTTGCTGAAACTCGGGTTGTTGCAGGTCTTCGGCTTTCAATGGCGTGCCGCCCAAATACAGGCTGGCAAACAGGCCACCATCCATGATGGCAGACAGCCCCATCGCACCCAAAAAACCGCCTGCATACAAGCCGCCCAGCACCAGCATGGCGCGCAGGCGTTCAGGCCCGGCCCGCAATCCCGTGGCCAGCACCGTGGGGTGCGGAAATTTGCCGTTGGCGGCCTCGCGGGTGGCCGCCATCAGGCCCAGCGTGGCCGCGGGCAACAGCCCCAACGCCAACACCGTGCCCAGCAGCGGCACAATGGACAGCACCGCCAGCACCAGCATGAACAAGAAGAACAGGCCAACCATGGCCAAGGGTTGTCGCCAGAAGGTTTGCAGGCCCAGCCGTACCCATTGCAGGCCGGTGTTGGCGGGCACGTAGCGCAGTTTCACGGCGTGGCCCGCCGCGCGCACAGCACGCGCTCAAAGTGGGCCGGGTCGTGCGGTTGCAGCACGCTGGCTTCGCGTGGCAGGTGCCAGTCCCACAGCCGCGAGATCCAGAACCGCAGCGCCCCGGCACGCAGCATGGCGGGCAGCAGGGCTTGTTCGGCAACGGTCAGCGGGCGCACCGCCGCGTAGGCATTGACCATGGCGGCGCTGCGCACGTCGTCCTGCACGCCGGTGGCCAAGTCGATGCACCAGTCGTTGAGGCACACGGCCAGATCAAACACAAAGGTGTCGCAGCCCGCAAAGTAAAAGTCAAAGAAGCCGCTGAGTTGACCTTGGTCGAACATGACGTTGTCACGGAACAAGTCGGCGTGAACGGGGCCGCGTGGCAGTTCGGCGTAGCTGGCGCTGGTGGCAATGGCGTTCTGGTACCGCAGTTCGTCTTGCAACAGTTCGGCTTGGGTGGGGTTGAGGTAGGGCAGCACCACCGGCACGGTGTCGTTCCACCACGCCAGGCCGCGCAGGTTGGGTTGTTGGCGTGGGTAATCTTGTCCGGCCAGGTGCATGCGGGCCAGCATCGCACCCACTTGGGCACAGTGGTCGGCGCTGGGAGCCAGTTCGCTTTTGCCGCGCAGGCGGTTGACGACCGCCGCCGGTTTGCCTTGCACGGTGTGCAGGATGTTGCCTTGCGCGTCGGCAGCGGGGTCGGGCACCGGGATGCCTTTGCCCGCCAAGTGTTTCATCAGGTGCAGGTAAAACGGCAGTTGTTCGAAGGTCAGGCGCTCAAACAGGGTCAACACATACTGCTGAAGTTGGCCGTTGAGCTCTGTGTTGACAAAATAGTTGGTGTTTTCAATGCCCCCGGAGCAACCCGCCATGTCGGTCAGGGTGCCGAGATGAAGGCGTTGCAGCAAAGCGCTGGCTTCGGCAGGAGAGACTTCGGTGAATACGGCCATGAGAAGTGAGCCAAATGTTGGGGCCGGTGCCTAGACACCCGCCAAAAGAAAAACCAGAACGTTGGTGCAGCGCCGTGCCAGGTTTAGAACGACAGCACGCGCCACGAACTCTTGCCGGCTTTGCCCGCAGGTTGGCCGCTGTTGTCGTGGGGCTGGTTGGGATCGAGCGGTTGCACTTGGTAGCCGGGTACGCTGGAGTTGGTTTCCACGTCGATGCTGCGGGTTTGACCGCCAATGCGCAGCTCGTCGATGCGGCTGCCAGCGTCTTGGTGCGTGATGCGTTCGGTGCGCTGTTCCAGCGCAGATGCGGGAGCGGTTGGTACTGGTGTTTGCGCTTGGCAAACCAGTGCCAAGCCCCAGCCAGCGGCAACGCCCAAAGCGGCCACGGGCCAGCGCAGGCCTGAAATTTGGCGTGAAAAAACGGTGTGGCGTTGCATGCCCCGATTGTAGGCAATGCGCACCCGTTTCGCTTCACAATTCGGGCCATGACCATTTCCGACAAAAAACTGGTGCTGGTGGACGGTTCCAGTTACCTGTACCGCGCCTTTCACGCCATGCCCGACCTGCGGGCCATCCCCGGCGACCCGACCAGCCCCGCGACAGGGGCCATACGCGGCATCATCAACATGCTGCAATCTTTGCAAAAAGAACACCCTGCCGACTATGTGGCGTGTGTGTTCGATGCGCCTGGCCCCACCTTCCGCGATGTGGTGTACCCCGACTACAAGGCGCACCGCAGCCCCATGCCCGACGACTTGCGTGCGCAAATTTCGGCCATCCACGAGGTGGTGCAGTTGCTGGGCTGGACAGTGCTGGCCGTGCCCGGTGTTGAAGCCGACGACGTGATTGGCACCTTGGCGGTGACGGCAGCGGCGCAAGGTGTGCAGGTGGTGGTCTCCAGTGGCGACAAAGACTTGAGCCAATTGGTGAACGAACGCATCACCATCATCGACACCATGAGTGGCAAGGTGCGTGATGTGGTGGGTGTGAGCACCGAATTTGGTGTGTCTCCCACACAGATGGTGGACTACCAGACTTTGGTGGGCGATAAAGTGGACAACGTGCCCGGCGTGCCGGGGGTAGGGCCGAAGACGGCGGCCAAATGGTTGTCTGCCTATGGATCGTTGGACAGACTGCTGGCTTGTGTCGGTGAAATCAAGGGAGTTGTGGGTGCCAACCTGCGCCAAGCGCGCGATTGGTTGCCGACCGGGCGCGCGCTGGTCACCATCAAAACCGACTGCGATTTGAACGCTTGGGTGCCCAGCTTGCCCATGTTGGATGCGCTGGCGTGGCGTGAACGTGATGTAAACGCGTTGCACGATTTTTACGAGCGTTACGGCTTCAAAAGTCTGGTGCGCACACTGGCTGTGGCCGAGCCACCAGCGCACCACGCAACCACCCCTGTGTCGGGCGCTGTTCCCAACATCAACGGCGATCTGTTTGCGTTGGACGACGAAGCACCTACCCCCAAGGCGGCAGATAGCCTTCTTGCGGCTCCAGCCTTACGCTGCGACACTGTCCTGACTTGGGAGGCTTTCGACACTTGGCTGGCCCGGCTACAAGCGGCGGAACTGGTGGCGCTGGATACCGAAACCACCTCGCTGGATGCGATGCGTGCTGAAATTGTGGGCCTGAGCTTCAGCGTGCAAGTGGGCGAAGCGGCCTACATCCCACTGGCCCACACCGGCCCCGATGCGCCCGAACAACTGCCGCGTGACGCAGTGTTGGAGCGTCTGCGCGCTTGGTTGGAAAACCCGCAGGCGCACAAAGTCGGTCAACATATCAAGTACGACCAGCACGTGCTGGCCAACCACGGCATTACGGTACGCGGTTACCAGCACGACACCTTGCTGCAAAGTTATGTGCTGGAGGTGCACAAGCCGCACAATTTGGCCAGCCTGGCCGAACGTCACTTGGGCCGCAGCGGCACCAGTTACGAAGACCTGTGCGGCAAGGGCGTG
>JBLIZX010000350.1:0-7444 GCA_048860285.1 Macromonas sp.
CCCGAACGGCGCATTAGGCTGCGCTTCGAGGTTTTCTTTTTTGCCATAATCTAACTCCACTAGGTACGTACAAGGGAAAAACCATTATAAAGAAGATGTCTCGCGCTGGCGGTGAATTTACCGCTCTGTTGCAGTGCAACATTATGGGTACGTGTGATACGGCTCATAAAACCTGAGTCGGTTCGCCGGTGTTTAGCTGAAGTGGTCAAAACCACGCAAAGCAGGCTCTTGATCTGACGGCAAAGCATGACCATCGGCCCCCAGCAGCAGCACACCACGTCCAGCGGCAACGCGACCAATGCGTGTCGCCGCAGTGTGTGCGCGTTCTGTGGCAACCTGTACAGCAGCACGGGCGGTGGGCGGAGCTGTGAACACGAGTTCGTAATCGTCGCCGCCAGCCAGCGCACAAGTCCAAGCCAGTTCTAAGGGTTGCTGGCGCACAGCATCGCTGACGGCGGCGGACTGCAACAGGGTTTCGGGGTACAACTCAGCCCCCACACCCGAAGCGGTCAGGATATGACCCAAGTCGCCCAGCAGGCCATCGCTGACATCGGCGGCGGTGGTGGCAATACCGCGCAGTGCTTGGCCCAACGCCAACCGGGGGGCAGGACATTCGAGCCGCTGGCGGGTGCGTTGCAGCACGTCCGCTGGCAGCGTAATATGCCCCAGCAGGGCTTCCAGTGCCAAGCGGGCATCGCCCACGGTGCCGCTGAGGTAAATGTCGTCACCCGGCTGGGCACCACTGCGGCGCAGGGCTTGCCCCACAGGCACTTGGCCAAACACGGTGATGCACAAATTAAGCGGCCCGCGTGTGGTGTCGCCACCGACCAGTGGGCAGCGGTGCTGTTGCGCCAGCGCCAGCAGGCCACGGCTGAAAGCGGCCAGCCACGCTTCGTCGGCGTGGGGCAGTGCCAATGCCAGTGTAAAGCCCAGTGGGGCAGCGCCCATCGCCGCCAGATCGCTCAGGTTGACAGCCAGTGCCTTGTGCCCCAACGTGCAGGGGTCAACGTCGGCAAAGAAATGCCGGTCTTGCACCAGCATGTCGCTGGAGATAGCGAGTTGCTGGCCCGGCTCGGGGGCCAGCAAGGCGCAGTCGTCACCGATACCCAGCACCAGTGATGGGGATGCAGCCACGCCGCCCCACAGTTGGGCCGCAGGTTGGGCAAAGTAGCGGCGGATCAGGTCAAACTCGCCCATGAGAACCCTCCTCTGATGGGCTGGGAGGCATCACAAAGCTCCAAGGTTGGCGGCGCAAACGGCGACGGATGGCCACCGCAATGCGGCCCCGGTTGATGGCGCTGATGTTGTGGGCCCGCAGCGCCACCCGGAACGCCAAATAAAAACTGACCGCCAAGTTGATCGGCCCAATCAGCAGCACCGCTGCCACGGCGCTCCAAAACTCCGGTGTCCACAACACTTGCCAACCCAGCGCCACCGCCGCTGCGGTGATTTGGCCCGCCGAGAGGGTGACGTGGCGCACTTCCAGCCCCAGCCCAAAAAAACCAGCAAACGCGGGCACCAAGCCCAGCATTAGGCCCAGCGAGATGTTGGCCGCCAAACCCGAGATGTTGCGGCGCATGAAATTGGCCCAGCGGGCGGCACGGGCATCGCCCAACCAGTGGGTGAAGTGCGGGTTGTAGCGCCACGCAGAATCGATGCGGTGCAGCACAAAGGCGTTTTCAACCCACCCGGCGACGATGCTGGAAATGAACAGCAGCACTCCAGTGAAAGCGGCAAACAGGGCAGAACCACCCCCAATGTGGTGGCTGGCCAACACGTAGCGCGCCGTGTCGGCATCGATCATGAAGTGGCGACCACTGGCCCACAACCCCGCGTTGAGCAACAACACCACCGGCACCACCAGCCCCAAGTTACCCGCAATGGCGGCGATTTGCGAGCGCAGCAGGTGCGCCACCTCGTCCACAAAGGCGCGCATGGCGCGGGGGCGGCGGATGTGGCTGAGTTTGGCCGCCATGGCCGGGGCCGTGACGGCGGGCTGTTTGGTGGCCACGGTAAAGTGCAACAACTGGATCAGCACAAACGACAAGGCGTAGTTCAACCCCGCCGCCAAACCACCCCAAAATGCCGACCAGCCCAGTGCCCCTAGGGCAAATTTGCCCCAGGTGGTCAGGCCCAGCACGGCACCGCCGCCAGCGGCGTAGCGCAGCATCTGGCGGTGCTCGGCCCGGTTGCGGGTGATGTAGTGTTCCCCCGTTTCGGCGCTGCGCTCGGCCACTTTGGCCGCCATCAGTTGGGTGCTGCTGGAGAGCAAAGCACGCAAGCTGCGGTTGTCGCGCCCCAGTTGCACCAAATCGGCCAACAACGCCACGGTGGCCCGCGCAGGTTGCGCCGAATGCAAGGCATCCAACAGCATGTGAATGCGCAGCACGCGCTCGCGCAATTGGCGCAGCCGAAACACGATGCCCACCGAAATGCCGTGTTCTTCCAAGTGGGCATAGACGGTGTTGCTGGCGCGGCGGCAGGCCTCCAATTGCGCTTGCAAGGCTTGCACCGCGTCGGCGGCAGAGGGGCTGTGTGGCCCGTGCATCAGCACCGCACTGCGCCAACGCTCCAAGCACTGTGGCAATCCATGAAACGGGCGGCGCTGCAACACCTCGGGCGACATGCGGCCACGGATTTCAGCGGCAAAGCCGGTGGCGCTGATTTGGCTGGCGGCAAACACCACCGCATCGAGCAGCACCACCCGCCAAGCGTTGGTCTGTACGGGGTCGGCCAAGAGCAGCTGGCGCATGCGCTCCAAGGTGGGCGTATCGAGCGCGCGCAGCCAACGCACGTCAAAAGGGTGGGAAAACACCAGTCCGAACAACTCGCTGCTGTCGGTGGTTTCGGGCGTGCTGGGCAACAGCTTGAGGCTGAGGCGACGGCCAAATTCGCTCAGAAAGGCGGTGCGTGGCGCAAAACCGAAGTCGGCCAACAGCGGTGTCATGTCCAGCGTGGCGCTGAACACACCCCACCAATTTTGCCAGCGTTGTTGCAGTTCAGGATCGGCCTGCACCGCGTCCAGCAGTTGGTTGACACGCGCCAGCGCCGCGCGCACGTCGGTGGCCTCACCGCGTACCCAAGCCACCACACGGATCAACCACAGGTGGCGCTGTGCCAGTGGCGCGTTGGCATCCAGTGCTGTCAGCAGGGCGAGCAGTTGCTGGTGGGTGGGCATGGTGGGCGGGCTTTCTTCAAAAAATGTCAGTGCAGCACCCGCCCCGGTGTGCCTGCCCCGCTGTCGAGCACAAACAGCGGGATCTCGGCTTCAAAACGGGTGCCGTCCTCGGCCACGCAAAAATAGTGCCCGCGCATGGTGCCGGTGGCGGTGCGCAGCGGCGCGCCGCTGGTGTATTGGAACGATTCACCGGGCCGCAGCAGCGGCTGCTGGCCCACCACGCCCAAGCCGTTGACTTCTTCCACGTGGCCCAGCATGTCTTCAATGATCCAGTGCCGTGCGATCAGTTGCGCCGCCACTTGGCCCGTGTTGGTGATGGTGATAGTGTACGAAAACAGGTACACCCCCGCCTGCGGGTCGGATGGTTCTGGCAGGTATTCAGGCTCCACCTGACAAGAAAATTCGTATTTGGGCATGATGCCGATGTTACCCAGCTTGCCCAGCTGCTGCCAAAATCTCCCCCCATGACCACTTACCGCATTGCCCCCTCCATTTTGTCTGCCGACTTTGCCCGCTTGGGCGAAGAGGTGCGCAACGTCATTGCCGCTGGTGCCGACTGGATCCATTTTGATGTGATGGACAACCACTACGTGCCCAACCTGACCTTTGGCCCCATGATTTGCCAAGCACTCAAGCCGCACGCCAAAACACCCGACGGCGTGGCCGTACCGATTGATGTGCATTTGATGATCCAACCAGTCGATACGCTGGCTGGGGCTTTTATCGACGCGGGTGCCGATTTGGTGAGCTTTCACCCCGACGCGTCCACGCACGTTCACCGCAGCGTGCAAGCCATCAAGGCCAAAGGGGCGCAAGCGGGGCTGGTGTTCAACCCCGCCGAACCGCTGGATGTGCTGGATTGGGTGATCGACGACATTGATTTGATTCTGATCATGAGCGTCAACCCCGGCTTTGGTGGTCAGAGTTTCATCGATTCGGCGCTGCGCAAGATCGAGCAAGCCCGCCAACGCATTGAAGCGTGTGGCAAGGACATCCGCTTGGAAGTGGACGGCGGCATCAAAGCCGACAACATCCGCCGCGTGGCCGATGCTGGGGCAGACACCTTTGTGGCAGGCAGTGCTATTTTTGGCCAATCTGATTACCACAAAACCATTGCCCAAATGCGCGCGGCGCTGGGTTAAATCAGGGCAAACCCGTAGCCGGGGGCCACACGCCCCCCTGTAAGATCGACCCCTATGCGCTCTGCTTCCCCCACACTTCGTTTGCTGAATCCGGGTATCGCCCTGATGCGTCGTCTGCCAATGACGCTAAAAATGATTGGTATGTCCGCCACCTTGCTGCTGCCCTTGTTGGTGGTAGGAGCCATGCTCATCAGCAACCAATGGCAGCAGCGCCAACTGGCATTGCTGGAGCTGCAAGGGGTCACGGTGGTGGACCGCATCACCGCTGCCATGCAGGCGCTGCACCAACACCGTTCGTACACGAGCATTGTGTTGTCGGGCAACACCAGTGCCGCAACGCAGCGCGACCAAGCGCGACAACAACTGACCCAAGCCATTCATGCGCTGGACGCGCAGGTGCAGGCCAGCCCAGAACTGGCGCTGTCGGAGCGTTGGAACAAAGTGCGCGCCGCACTGCAACAGTTGACCCAGGCCAACTGGTCAAGCCATGAACGCTTGCAAGCGATGCAAGAACACCAACACGTGCTGGACTTGCTGCACGGCGTACTGACGTTGAACGGCGAAACATCCAAGCTGTTGCTGGATCCGGAAGCGGCATCGTATTTTTGGATGGATGTGTTGGTGGAACGCATTGTGGCGCTGCAAGACACCACCGATGCGATGCGCGCCGAAGGCACCAGTGCCCTGCTGCGTGGCGACGATGCAGTCAATGATGCCGTTCGGGTGGGCGGGCTGGCCAACCAGTTGCTCGGCCAACTCAGCCGTTTACAAGAAACTTTGGAAGTGTTGGAGCGCGCAGGTGAGACGCTGCCACCGCAATGGAAAGAAGCACAGCAACGCACACAACAGTTTGCCGATGTGGTGCGCTTAACGCTGGGCAGTGGCATGGTGATGGGGGAAGTCAACTCGTACCTGGAGACCTCCAACCAGGTGCTACAAGCACAAGCCCAACTGGGTCAACAGGCCAGCAGCAGGCTTAAGGAGCTGCTGCAAGACCGCCTTGCCGTTTACCAGCGCAACCTGTGGCTCGAAGGTGCAGGGGCAGTCGTGGTGCTGTTGGTGTTGGCGTACGGCATGGCCTCGTTTTACCGCGCCACGCTCGACAGCCTGCAACAACTGGGCCGCGTGATGGACCAAGCCACCAGTGGCGACTTGACTGGCGTGGTGCATGTGCCTGGCAGCGACGAAATGGCCCGCATGGGAGCCACATTTGCCACCATGCTCAAACGCCTGTCGGGACTGGTGGCCGATATGCGCAGCGTCTCGGCGGTGCTGGGCCACATGGGTGAAAATTTGGTGGAAGATGGGCTGAACCTGTCGGACCGCACCCAAGCACAAGCGGCCAGTTTGGAACAAGCTTCGGCCAATGTGCGCGAAGTGGCCGAGACCGTGACACGCAACGCCAGTGCCGCACAAGACATGAGCCGCGTCAGCAACAGCTTGCACCAAAACACCGAGCAGGCCAGCGGCCTGATGCACCAAACCATGCAGGGCATGGGCACACTGGAGGCCACCTCCAAACGCATGACCGAGATCATCGGCACCATCGACAGCATTGCGTTCCAAACCAACATTTTGGCCCTGAACGCTGCCGTGGAAGCGGCACGCGCTGGCGAACAAGGCCGGGGCTTTGCGGTGGTGGCCACCGAAGTGCGCAATCTGGCGCAGCGCACCCAATCCGCCGCCAGCGAGGTGCGCAAGCTGATTGCCGAATCCAACCAACGCGTGCAAAACTCGGTCAGTGAGATTCGCTCTGTCAACGAGGTGATGGACACGCTGGTGGGCGGCATCCGCGACATTGCCAGCCGCATCGATGGCATGGCCAGTGCCAGCCAGCAACAAAGCGCTGCCTTGGGCGAGGTGGTGCAGGCCATGAACGCGCTGGACCACATCACCAACGAAAACGGCGACATGGTGGAACGCACCACCCACCGTTCAGGTCGCCTGATGCGACGTACACAAGACCTGAACAACACGGTGCAACACATCAAGCTGCCCCAAGGCTCTGCCGACGAAGCGCGCCGCTTGGTGGACGACGCTTGGGCGTTGATTCAGGAACAAGGTTACGAGCGTGCCACACAAAGTTTCTACAGCAGCCCTTTTGTAGACCGGGATTTGTACATTTTTGTGTTCGACCGCCAAGGCGTATACCAAGTGATGGGGGCTGACCAACGCAAGAATGGCACCCGGCTGCACGATGCGCCCGGTGTGGATGCCGAACAACTGTTGCGCGACGCGTGGGACCGCGCCGACAACGGTGGTGGCTGGGTCGAATACAACATCATCAGCCCTGCCACGGGCGAGGTGCGGGGCAAGTCGTCGTTTGTGCGCGCCGTCAACGACCGGTTGCTGATAGGGGCAGGGGCCTACCGCAGCGCGTTGTTGTAACGCTTGAACGACAATTCGGGCTTGCCTAGACTTTTTGTCGGGCACCTAGGGGTGCCCGCGCTGCTGCTGTGCCCGAATCCACCTCTCCCGACCTTCACCGCATGACCGCTGGCGAGCGGCGCGCCAGCGCCTCGTTGGCTTCCATTTTTGCCCTGCGCATGCTGGGGCTGTTTTTGGTGCTGCCCGTGTTTGCGCTGGAAGCTGCACGCTTGCCCGGCGGCGACGACCCGGCCCGCGTGGGGTTGGCGATGGGCATTTACGGGCTGGCACAGGCCCTGTTGCAAATTCCACTGGGGCTGGCATCGGACCGCTGGGGCCGCAAACGCGTCATCCTGCTGGGGTTGGCATTGTTTGCCGGGGGCAGTTTGGTGGCGGCTTGGGCCCCCACACTGGACTGGTTGGTACTGGGCCGTGCGGTACAAGGTGCAGGGGCCATCTCCGCCGCCGTGACCGCCTTGCTGGCCGACTTGACGCGCGACAGCGTGCGCACCAAAGCGATGGCACTGGTGGGCATGAGCATTGCGTTGATGTTTGCGCTGTCGCTGGCCGTTGCGCCGGTGTTGGCAGCGCACATCGGGCTGCATGGTCTGTTTGTGCTGACCGCCGGACTGGCCGCGGCAGGCATGACGCTGGTGGCGTGGGCCGTGCCCGCCGAACCCAGCCACCGCCCCGCCGCACGCGGGGGCTTGCGCGAGGTGCTGCGCCACCCCGGCTTGTTGCGGCTGGACGCGGGCGT
>JBLIZX010000351.1:0-3751 GCA_048860285.1 Macromonas sp.
GCGCCCGCGCCCACGGTGGCGGGGTCTATGCCCCAAGTCTGGTAATAACCGCCAAACAAGTCGAGCCACCCTTGTTGTGCCGCGTCATCGGGTGTGGGCGGTGTATGGCAGAAAAAATTCAGGTTGAACGGGCGGTCGGTACCGTGGCGCAACACCTCCAGTTCTTGGCGCAAAGCGTCTGGGGTGAGCATGGCACACGGCAGCGATCCCAGTCCGCCGGCGTTCGATACCGCCAGCGCCAGCGCGCTGTCTTGCACCCCAGCCATCGGGGCTTGAACAATGGGCAACGCCACGCCCAGCAGTGTTTGCAATTGCATGATTTTTTCCAAGTGGTACTTTCGACACACCATAGCGTAGCGTGGACGCTGCCCTCTACAATGCCGCATCCCCTCACAACACCTCAGATGGTCGGCATGTCTTCCAACCCCGCCAGCGAACTGGCCCAGCTGCTCGAACCCAGTTTGCACAGCTTCAAGGCCATTGCCGACTTGGCACTGGAAGAACAGCGCCCCTTGAGCGATTACGTGGCGCAGGGGGTGGACTTTGCTTGGTATGCGCTGGCGGCCCCCACGTTGTTGGAGCAGGTGGTGCGTTACCTGACCGAGCAGCGCAACCTCACACCTACCTCCGACAACGAGCGTTACCTGCGCCAAGTGTTGGCCGACACGGTCAAACAACTGCCGGGCTACCGGCTCATCCAGTCCCAATCGCCACAACTGGTGGCGCTATTGGGTGATTTTTTTTACACCACGCTCACGCAGCAGCGCACGCTGGCCGCCTTGGCCCGCAAAGAAGCCTGTGCCACCCTGGCCCAGCAGGCGGTAGACTACCTGTGCGAGGTGCGTGGCTTGAGCCTGTCCCCGCAGCATGTGGCCGAGGCCGAACGCATGATCGACCAAATTTGCACCCGCATTGGTGTGGACGTGCCCACGCTGGACACCGACCCGGTGCTGGTCGAAAGCCTGATCGGCCTGTTGTCGCGTTCACTGCTGGCCCAGCAAAGCGGCAATGCCTGAAGTGCCACCTCATCTGCCGCCTTCTTTATGAGTTCCTTTGCCCCTCTGCGTTACCTCACTTTCGATTACAGCGAGGACGACCACGGTCACGGCACCTTTGATGCCATGGCCAGCGTTACACCGCACCAAGCGGCAGTGGTGCAGGCCGAAATGGCCGCCGTGTTGACGTGGGCGGAGTGCGAATTTGCCGGTGTACGCGCACCGTTGGACGACGGTGGCGATTGGGATGCCGAGGCGCAGGCCGTGCAAGAAGTGGCCACTCCATTGGCCTTGGCGTACGACACGGCACACCGCCAGTGGCACACCCGGCCCGGTACGCCCGGCGTGCCGCGCCTGACCTACACTCTGACCATCACCGGTACCGCCGCTTTCTGCGACGCGCTGCGCGAGCGTTTTGCGCTCGATGCCGATACCTGATCCGTTTTGAAACCGCGCCCAACGCGCCATTTGCCACAATACGATTCTATGAACGCCAACCATCCCGCTCCTTTTCCCCTGTCGCGCCCGCGCCGTTTGCGCCGCGACGTGTTCACCCGCAACTTGGTGCGCGAACACCACCTGACCGTTCACGACCTGATTTACCCGGTGTTTGTGTTGGACGGCCACGACCGCTGTGAGCCCGTGGCCTCCATGCCGGGCGTGGAGCGCCTGAGCTTGGACCGCTTGCTGCCGGTGGCGCAGGAATGCGTCGATCTGGGCATCCCGGTCATGGCCTTGTTCCCGGTCATCGACTCCGCGCTCAAAAGCCCCGATGGCCGCGAAGCCTGGAACCCCAATGGCCTGATCCCGCGCGTGGTGCACGAGCTCAAATCGCGCTTTCCGACCTTGGGCGTGATGACCGATGTGGCGCTGGATCCTTACACCAGCCACGGCCAAGACGGCTTGCTCGACGACCAGAACTACATCGTCAACGATGCAACCGTCGAAGTGCTGGTGCGTCAGGCCCTGACGCAAGTCGCTGCTGGTGTGGACATCGTGGCCCCCAGCGACATGATGGACGGCCGCATTGGTGCCATCCGTCAGGCGCTGGAGCAACGTGGCCACGTCCACACCCGTATCATGGCCTACAGTGCCAAGTACGCCAGTGCCTTCTACGGCCCGTTCCGCGATGCCGTGGGCAGTGCCGCCAACTTGGGCAAGGCCGACAAAAAAGTCTACCAAATGGACCCCGGCAACACCGACGAAGCCCTGCGCGAAGTGGCGCTGGACTTGGCCGAAGGTGCCGACATGGTCATGGTCAAGCCCGGCATGCCGTACTTGGACGTGGTGCGCCGTGTCAAGGACGAATTCAAGGTGCCGACGTTCGCTTACCAAGTCAGCGGCGAATACGCCATGCTCAAGGCCGCAGCTCAAAACGGCTGGCTCGACCACGACGCGGTAATGATGGAAAGCCTGCTGGCCTTCCGCCGCGCCGGTGCCGATGGCGTGCTGACCTACTTTGCCCGCGACGCGGCCCGCCTGCTGCTCGACCTCTGATGCCCGCCACCCCATCGCTGCGCCAGCGGTGATGGCAGGAGAGTGCCCATGCGCGTGTTCCACATCCAGGGCTTCAGCGTGGCCGAAACCGATGCCTTGCCCCAAACCCTGCCTGCGCAGGGTTTTGTCTGGGTAGCGTTGGGCCGGCGCGAATTTGAGCTGTTGCAAACCGAGGTGCAACAATGTTTGCACGCCCTGTGCGGGGCGCAGCTGGTGGATTTGCACATTTCGGATTTGCTCAACAAGCAACTTCCGTCGCATTACGACTACACCGGCCAGTACGATGTGCTGGTGTTTCGCCGTCTGGCGCAAGGCCGCAGCGAAACCAACCTGACTGAGCCTGGGCAGCCGTTGCACCAGTCACAACGCCGGGGTGGTCCGCCCGTGTTGCGTCGCATCGACACCAGCCCTGTCGGGTTTGCCCTGTTCGACCAGATGTTGGTCACCATCCACCCTACCGACTGCGCGGTGCGCGAGACCTACGCCGCGCGTTTGCTGGGTGCCGCAGAAGCCCACGACCGCGCGGTGCGTGCCTACGATGCGTTGGAGTCTGCACCCTTGGCCGACAACGGCGGCGCGCCTTTTGTGCGCGTTGATACCCGCTTGGACGCGCGTGCCACCGCCGCACGCCTGATGCCGACCAGCTCCGCCGACCTGATGTTGCGGCTCGTCAACCACATGGTGGACGGCTACCTGGAGCTGCGGCGCGAACTCACGCGCCAGCTCGACCATTGGCAAAGTGAGCTGCTTGACCCGCGCACGCGCTTCAACAACTGGAACAGCTTGCTCGACGCGCGCTTGTCGCTGCACCAGCTAGATGAAATTTGCGAAGACCAGCGCGCCGCCATCCAAGACTGGATCGAGGCCCTCAACAGCTGGCCTGTGGCCAGCACGCCCGAGGGGCAGCGCGAGTTCGAGCTGCTCAAGGTGCGCAGCCGCGATGTGCTGGAGCACATCGAGCGCGTGGTACACCACGTGCGGCGGTTGGAACAAAGCGCCGAGGCGGCGGTGCAGATGCACTTTTCGGCCCAGAGCCACCGCGCCAACGACATCATGCGTACCCTCACGGCGCTGACGGCCATCTTCTTGCCACTCAACCTGATGGCGGGCATCTTTGGCATGAACTTTGAATTCATGCCGCTGTTGCACACCTCGGCGGGCTTTTGGTGGGCCATGCTGTCGATGGGGGCCATTGCCGTGGGCCTGAGCGTGTTCTTCTGGCGCAAGCGTTACCTCTCGCATGAACTCTGACGTGGCCC
>JBLIZX010000352.1:0-2449 GCA_048860285.1 Macromonas sp.
CCCGATGAGACTTTGCTGCACGGCATCCCCGCCGATGAATTAATTGTGTTCAACTTTGAACAGTTGGGCTCAAACTCCGCGCTGGTCACACCGCGCTACCTCGACTGGCTCAAGGCGCACGTGGTGTTCGACTACCACGCCAGCAACATCGCCCATTTGGTGGCGCAAGGAGCCAATCCGCAACGCTGTCATGAAATGCCAATTCAGCCGGTGGCGGGCCACTTCAACCCGGCTTGGCACCACATTACCAAAACGTGCGACGTGAGCTTTTGCGGCAGCATGTCGCCCCGGCGCAAGGCTATCGTCGAACAATTGCATGCACACGGCCTGATGGTGGAGCTGCCCCGCGCCGCCTACGGCGACAGCTTGGTGCCTGCGCTTCTGCGCAGTCGGCTCATCCTCAACATCCACTACTACGAGACGCGGCTGTTTCCGGTGTTGCGCGTGGCGCGGCCCGTGCTGCTGGGGCTGCCGGTGGTGTCCGAAACCTCGGAACACAGCCCATTGAGCGACTGGTCGCAGTCGGGCGTGGTGTTCGCCGATTACGACCAGCTGGTGGCCACCTGCTTGGATGTGCTGGCCTTCCCGCAACGGCAGCAGGACAGCATCGCCCGCAGCTGGCGCTTTGTACAGCAATTGCCGTTTGCCGCTGCGTTTACGCGGGCATTGCAGCCGTGGTTGTCCACCGCAGCCACAGGGTAAACACCTTGCGCGACAATCGGCCCCATGAAAGTCCGCACGCTCTCGGAACTCAAGACGCTGAAAAAAGCGATGGCCGCCCGTGCGGCGCAGCTGGCCGCGCAACGTGCCGCCGAGGAGGCCGCGCGTCAGGCAGCACAGCAACGCCAGCACAAAGACCGTCTGCTGTTTGAGCGCGCTGTGGGGGCGGTGCAACGCCTGCCCCACCACGGGCGCTACGTCATGCCTCTGCACCCCGTGCAACCGCTGCCACAGCAACGCCAGCGTGACGAGGAGTCTGTGATGCAAGAAGCCTTGAGCGACGAATTCGATGCCGAAACGCTGCTGTTCACCGACGAACACCTGAGCTTTCGTCGCCCCGGCATCAGCCAAGAAGTAGTACGCAAACTGCGTCAGGGCGATTGGAGCATCCAGGCCCAACTTGACCTGCACGGCCTGCGCACCGATGAGGCACGGCCCGCATTGAGCCAATTTATCCGCGAAGCGCACAAACATGGCCTGCGTTGCCTGCGTGTGGTACATGGCAAAGGACTGGGCTCGCCGGGCAAAACGCCGGTGCTCAAAAGCCGTGTCCACAGCTGGCTGGTGCAAAAAAACGAGGTCATGGCCTTTGTGCAAGCACGCCCCGCGGAGGGCGGGGCCGGGGCGTTGGTGGTGCTGCTGCGGCCCTCACCGCGTCTGAATTGACAGCTTCACATCACTTTTAATCAAAAAAGCATTTTTTTGATCTCTGCCGTTTGCAGACGGCACAGTTGTTGCTTTCATGGGCCGCATTACCTGACTTTGTGTGCTGGTTTGTTGCGTCTGCTCTTGACATCCCCCTCGCCATGAATAGCGAGGATTCCCGCTTCACAGAACCCCGCCCATGCCTCATCAACGAGACACAGGACTTACAGCTTCTCCACAGGCTGACACCGCCAATCCGGCGGCCAATATGTTGCGGGCGGCGTTCACGTCCCGGTCGTGGTTCGCACCACATTCGGGGCACGTCCATTGCCGCACGTTCAAAGGCATTTTCTCTACTGTGTACCCGCAATCGCTGCAACGCTTGGACGACGGATACCAGCGGTCTATCTTAATCACTTCTCTGCCGTACCACCGGGCTTTGTATTCGAGTTGGCGCACAAACTCGGCCCAACCCGCATCACCGATGGACTTGGCGAGCTTGCGGTTCTTTTTCATGTTGCTGACGGCCAGCGTCTCAATGGCGATCACTTGGTTTTCGTGGATCAGCCGGGTCGAGAGCTTGTGTATGAAATCCTTGCGGATGTCGGCGATCTTGGCGTACAGTTTGGCGACTTTGAGCCGCGCTTTGGTACGGTTTTTGGAGCCTTTCTTTTTCCTGGCCAGCTTGCGTTGCAGCTTGGCCAGCTTCTTCTCGTGCTTACGGAAAGCATTGGGCGCTGGGATTTTTTCGCCGTCGGAAAGGGTGGCGAAATGAGTCAGACCCAGATCAATGCCAACCACCTGAGCCACCTCGGGTTTGGCGCTCACCACGTCGTCGCACAGCAGACTGACGAAGTAACGGCCCGCCGCATCTTTGCTGACCGTCACCGTCGTGACTTTGGCCGCTGGCGGAATCTGACGCGACCAGCGAACATCCAACGGTACGTCCATCTTGGCCAGTTTGAGAACCTGACCGTCCCAGCGGAATGCGCTGGCGGTGTATTCCGCCGACTGGTGGCCGCCCTTGCGCTTGAACTGCGGGTAGCGCCCGCGTTTCGCAAAAAAGTTGCCAAACGCGGTTTGC
>JBLIZX010000353.1:0-6403 GCA_048860285.1 Macromonas sp.
TTGCTCCACCGCCAACTCGGCGGCACGCTGACGCGCTTGGTTGGCCGCCGCTTGCCGACGGGCCAGCGAATCGGTCACCGGCCCCACCTCCAATTGCAAACGCACCGCATGGCCTGCCTGCAACAGTGCCCTTTGCAAACCATCACGCATGTTGGGTTGCGCCAGCGATTCCGCCGCCACCCGCAAGCACCACATATCACCCTGCGCACCCAACCACTGGGATTGCAACGCCAATTCACGCACCAACGCGGTGATGGCTCCCGCCTGCGCCAAGCCCGCCACCAAGGTGTACCAGATCTCCGCCTCGGGATTCGCCTCCACATGCACCTCGGACGACGGAGATGGCAGCGACGGGGCGGGTGGCACCGGGGGCACAACCACAGGCGCGGTTGGCGCGACTGGCTCAACCTTCAGTGTTTTTTTTTCTGGTGGGGGCGGCGGGAGTGGTGCCGCCGATGCTGCCGCTTGCGGTGGCCGAAACGCCAGCAAACGCAACAACACCATGGTCAATCCAGCGTATTCGTCGGGGGCCAGCCCCAATTCGGCACGACCGTGCAAGCACAGGCTGTACAACAACTGCGTGACATCAGGAGGCAGCAAAGCGGCCAAGCGACCGATCTCGGCATGTTCCGGATCCGGGTTGGCGGCCATGCTGGGCACCGCCTGCACCACCGCCATACGCTGCAACGCGCCGGTCATGTCGTCCAGTGCCGCCACCGCGCTGAAACCGTTCAAGCGCAACACGTCCACCGTTTCGACCACGGTTTTACCGTCGCCACGCGCCAAAGCGGCAATCAGCGTGTAGACATGGCTGCTGTCCACCGCACCCAACATTTGGCGCACACCGGCTTCTTGCAAGTGGCCACCACCGAAGGCTATCGCTTGGTCGGTCAGGCTCAAGGCATCGCGCATGGAACCGCGCGCCGCACGCGCCAACAAGCGCAGCGCCGCCACCTCGGCGGCGACTTCTTCCGCAGCCAACACACGGGTCAAGTGCTCCAGCACCGTTTCGGGGGCCATGGGGCGCAGGTTAAACTGCAAGCAGCGGCTCAACACCGTCACCGGTACCTTCTGCGGGTCGGTGGTGGCCAGCACAAACTTCAGGTACTCGGGCGGTTCTTCCAGCGTTTTGAGCATCGCGTTGAACGCGGTGTTGGTCAGCATGTGGACTTCGTCGATCATGAAGACCTTGAAGCGCCCCTGCACCGGCTTGTACACCGCTTGCTCCAGCAACGCTTGCACCTCGTCCACGCTGCGGTTGGAAGCCGCATCCAGCTCGGTGTAATCCACAAAACGGCCCGCGTCGATGTCGCGGCAGGCTTGGCACACGCCACACGGCTCGGCGGTGATACCCCCCTGCCCATCTGGCCCCACACAGTTGAGCGATTTGGCCAAAATGCGCGACACCGTGGTCTTGCCCACCCCGCGCGTCCCGGTAAACAAGTAAGCGTGGTGCAACCGCTGCGTGGCCAACGCATTGCCCAAAGCTTGCACCACATGCTCTTGCCCCACCATTTCGGCAAAGTTTTTGGGACGGTACTTGCGGGCCAGAACAACATAAGACATGAGCGGATTCTATCTGTGGCTTACAATGCACCTCTGACGGGCCTTCCCGCATGGGGAAGCGGCCAACCGGGTCAGGTGGGGAACCAAGCAGCCCTAACCGTGGAGCCAGTGCCGGGGTCAAGGCTCGTCACCTTCTACTGTACTAACGCAGCAACACGATTTGAGGCGCATTCTCATGGCCAACGAGCTCATCCAACACGTCACCGATGCCAACTTTGAAACCGCCGTGGTACAAGCCGGCCAGCCGGTGTTGGTGGACTTCTGGGCCGAATGGTGTGGCCCTTGCCGCAGCATCGCCCCCATTCTGGACGAACTGGCCACCACCTACCAAGGCAAACTGCAAGTGGCCAAACTCAACGTGGACGAAAACCGCGAAGTCCCGGCCAAGTTCGGCATCCGTGGCATCCCGACGCTGATGGTGTTTAAAGACGGCCAACTCGCCGCCACCAAGGTCGGCGCACTGAGCAAAGCCCAACTGATCGCATTCGTCGATCAGCAACTGGCCTAATTTCCGCCGCTCTCAGGTTTCCCCCAGTGTCCGGGTGCAAGGCCCGGACACTTTTCCTGCCATAATTGGCCACGGGCTTCAGGTATAGCCCATTTAGATGCAAGCGCGCCACAGTTCAGCCGCGCCAATCTCCCCCTCTCTCTTCTCCTTTTTACTTTTACACTCCCCCTGTTGCGGAGTCCCGTCCATGCACCTGAACGAACTCAAGGCACTGCACGTGTCTGAAGTGCTCAAACAAGCCGAAGCCCTCGAAATCGAAAACACGGGCCGGATGCGCAAACAAGAACTGATGTTTGCGATCATCAAAAAACGGGCCAAAACCGGTGAAGTGGTGTTTGCCGATGGCGTGCTGGAAGTGTTACCGGATGGCTTTGGCTTTTTGCGCAACATGGACACCAGCTTTACCGCTTCCACCGACGATATCTACATCTCGCCCAGCCAGATCCGCCGCTTCAACCTGCACACAGGCGACATGATCGAAGGCGAGGTGCGCATTCCCAAAGACGGCGAACGCTACTTCGCGCTCAACAAACTCGACAAGATCAACGGTCTGCCACCAGAGCAGAACAAGCACAAAATCATGTTCGAGAACCTCACGCCACTGTTCCCCAAAGAACAGATGCGCTTGGAACGCGACATTAAAACCGACGAGAACATCACGGGCCGCGTAATCGACATCATCGCGCCCATCGGCAAAGGCCAGCGTGGCTTGGTGGTGGCCCCGCCCAAAAGCGGCAAGACCGTGATGATGCAACACATCTGCCACGCCATCACCGCCAACCACCCCGAGGTGGAGCTGATGGTACTGCTGGTGGACGAGCGCCCCGAAGAAGTGACCGAAATGCAGCGCACGGTGCGCGGCGACGTGATCGCCTCCACCTTTGACGAACCCGCCGCACGCCACGTCCACGTGGCCGAGATGGTGATCGAGCGTGCCAAGCGCCTGGTGGAGTTGAAAAAAGACGTGGTGATCCTGCTGGACTCCATCACCCGTTTGGCCCGCGCGTACAACAACGTGCTGCCCAGCTCCGGCAAGGTGCTGACCGGCGGCGTGGATGCCAACGCGCTGCAACGCCCCAAACGCTTTTTTGGTGCAGCGCGCAACGTGGAAGAAGGCGGCTCATTGACCATCATCGCCACCGCACTGGTCGACACCGGCAGCCGCATGGACGAGGTGATTTTTGAAGAATTCAAAGGCACCGGCAACAGCGAAATCCACCTCGACCGCCGTCTGTACGAAAAGCGCGTCTTTCCGTCGATCCAGCTCAACCGCAGCGGCACCCGCCGCGAAGAATTGCTGCTGGCCCCTGAAATTCTGCAAAAGACCCGCATTCTGCGCCAGTTCATGTACAACATGGACGAGGTCGAGGCCATGGAGATGGTGCTCAAGAGCATGAAGCAGACCAAGAACAACCACGAGTTCTTCGATTTGATGCGCCGCGGCGGTTGACGCTTTTTTGCGGCACAACAGTATAATCAGCGGTTTTTTGGCGGAAAGTGTGCTGGATGGGCCAGCGCGGCTGCCGCCGCTGCCGGGCCGTGGTGCCCACAAGGAAAAAGCGATGAAAGAAGGCATTCACCCCAACTACCGCGAAGTGCTGTTCGTGGATCTGTCCAACGGCTTCAAGTTTGTGACCCGTTCTTGCGTCAACACCAAAGAAACCGAAACCTTTGAAGGCAAGGACTACCCGCTGTTCAAGCTGGACACCTCCTCCGAATCGCACCCGTTCTACACCGGCACCCAAAAGTCGGTGGACAACATGGGCGGCCGCGTGGAGAAGTTCCGCAACCGCTTTGCCCGTGGTGCCGCTGCCGCCAAATAAGCCTGCGCGCGTTCACCCCGACCACAGCGTCGAACCAGCAGCCGGTGCCACCGGCTGCTTTTTTTTGCCCCTGCCATGCACCGCCCCACTCCCGCCATTGTGACCCGGTTTGCGGCCCGACGTTTACCACGCTGGGTGCTGATTTTGCTTGGGCTGGCTTACGTGGTACCAGGCCTGCTCGGGCGCGATCCGTGGCGGCACACCGATTTGGCTTCATTTGGGGCCATGCTGGACTTGGCACAACACCCGCAACACTGGTGGCAGCCCCAAGTGCTGGGGCAGGCCGTGGACACCGCCGCTTGGCTGCCCTACTGGCTGGGTGCAGCGGCCATTCGGTTGCTGCCTTGGATACCTGCCGACATGGCCATGCGGCTGCCTTTTGCCGGTTTGCTGGTGTTGACACTGGCCAGCACTTGGTACGCCACCTACCACTTGGCACGCCTGCCCACCGCACAGCCCGTGCATTTCGCCTTTGGCGGTGAGGCCCAACCCGCCGACTACGCCCGCGCACTGGCCGATACCGCCTTGCTGGCTTTGGTGGCCTCGCTGGGGCTGGGCCTGTTGTCGCACGAAGCGGGCCCCAGCAGCACACAACTGGCGTGCAGCGCCTTGCTGCTGTACGCCTGTGCGCGGTTGGCCCAACCCACGGGCCCGCGCTTGGATGTCTGGGCGGTATTGACCTGGTGGTGCGGCACGGTGGGCCTGGCCCTGAGCGGTGCCCCGGTGATGGGAATGGCTTTGGGCTTGGGCTGGTTGGGCGGATCGGCCTACACCCTGTGGGCACGACGTGGGCAGCCCTCCGGCCTGCTGTGGCAAGGCCTCACGTGGCTGGTGTGCGCCACAGGCACGCTGGCCGCAGGTGTGTTGCTGTGGCAAGCCGACCCGGCGCAGTGGGCCGACATCTGGAACGACTTGCCCCAATGGACACATTTCAGCACGTGGCACGACTACGGCCAACTCTGGCTGTGGTTTGCCTGGCCGGCATGGCCACTGGCCTTGTGGACGCTGTGGCGCTGGCGGCACCAATTGCACAGCGCCCACATTGCCTTGCCGCTGTGGTTTGTCGGCATCAGTGCGGTGTGGTCGTGGCTGCTGCTGGGCCAAGACCGCGCCCTGCTGCTGGCCTTGCCAGCGTTGGCCTGTTTGGCCGCCTTTGCGGTACCCACGCTGCAACGTCACGTCACGGCGCTGATGGACTGGTTTGCGTTGCTGTTTTTCAGCGGCTGTGCCACCATCATTTGGGTGTTCTGGCTGGCGATGCAAACAGGGCTGCCGCCCAAGCCCGCCGCCAGCGTGGCACGTTTGTTGCCCGGATTTCATGCCGAATTTTCAGGCTGGCAGTGGTGGCCTGCACTGTTGGCCAGCGCCCTGTGGCTGGGGCTGGTGGTGTGGCGGCTGGGGCGGCACCAGCCAGCACTTTGGAAAAGCTTGGTGCTGTCCGCCGCCGGCAGCGTGCTGTGCTGGCTGCTGTTGATGACGCTGTGGCTGCCCGCGCTCAACCACGGCATGGGGCTGGCCCCCATTGCACGCCGCATTGCCGCACTGGCTCCTGGCACCACTTGCGTACTGGTGCATGGCCTGCGTGCCAGCGAGATCACCGCCCTGCACTACCACGGTGGATTGGCACTGCAACGCACGGGCACCACCACCCACGCATCCAGCCTCTGCGACCTGCTGGTGGTGGCACCACAGGCGCTGGACACCTTGCAACAATCGGTGCATTTGCCCGACTGGGAGGTGCTGTCCACCGTGCCACGCTTGCGTGAAAACCGAGAACGCTGGCTGGTGTTCAGCCGTCGCGCCACACCCGCAGACAGCAGCACGGAGACTCCACCGCCACCGCGTTAAGGCTACGCAGTTGCGCTGGCGGCAGGGGGCTCGCGCAATACCCGGCTGGCGGGCAACACGATGCGAAAGGTAGAACCCTTGCCCGGCGTGCTTTGAATTTGCAAGCAACCACCATGCCGCTGTACCGCGTGCTTGACGATGGCCAGCCCCAAACCGGTACCGCCGGTTTCGCGCGAACGGCTGCGGTCCACGCGGTAGAAACGTTCGGTCAAACGTGGCAAGTGTTCCGGGGCGATGCCGGGGCCGGTGTCCGTGACCACAAACTCCACCCCACCATCGGCCAAGAATTGCCAGCCTGCGTCAATGCGTCCACCGGCAGGGGTGTAACGTACCGCATTGTTCATCAGATTGGACAACGCGCTGTGCAGTTCGCTGCGTGTACCGGCAATCTGGAACGCTGGGCACGGCATGGCCTCCACCACATGGTGGCCCTGCACCAGCAAGTCCGACAACGAGCGCGCCTCCTGCACCACCTGTTGCAGCATATCCTGGGCCGAAATCCACTCAGACGCTCCGGCGTTGGAACCATCGTCCAGCCGCGACAAGGTCAGCAAATCACTGACCAACGTTTGCATGCGCTGGGCCTGTTGGTTCATCAGGGCCAAGTAACGGTGACGCTCCTCGGCGGACAAATCGAGGTGGATCATGGTTTCGACGA
>JBLIZX010000354.1:0-4220 GCA_048860285.1 Macromonas sp.
TTTTTTCCAACTCAATTGGGAGTTGTTCACCCTTCCCGCGCTCATCCGATCATCTCGTACAGCGCTTCCCTGCCCCTTCATAGGGGGAGTCTTTAGGTCAGGATTCTGATGTCTGATTTGAGTCTTCCATTGCAGCAGGCCGCAAGCCAATTGCCCGTTTCCAGCTACTTTGACGAGGCGCTGTTCCAGCGCGAATTGGAGACCATCTTTCAGCGCGGGCCCCGTTATGTGGGGCACCAACTCAGCGTTCCCAACGTGGGGGACTACTACGCCTTGCCGCAAGAAGGCGAAGGCCGCGCTTTGGTGCGCACTGCCAACGGTGTGGAACTGGTCAGCAACGTCTGTCGCCACCGCCAAGCGGTGATGCTCAAAGGCCAAGGCCATTTGGGCGACAACCGTTCGGGCAGCGCCGCTGGCAACATTGTGTGCCCATTGCACCGCTGGACGTACAGCGGCGGCCAAGGCTCCAGCAACCCGCTGGGCACCCTGCTGGGCGCACCCCACTTTGCACACGACCCCTGCGCCAACCTGCAACGCTACCCACTGCGCGAATGGAACGGCCTGCTGTTTGAGGACAATGGCCGCGACATCGAGGCCGATCTGGCCCACATGGGCCCACGCAGTGTGCTCAACTTTGACGGCATGGTGCTCGACCATGTGGAATTGCACGAGTGCAATTACAACTGGAAGACTTTCATCGAAGTCTATCTGGAGGACTACCACGTCGAGCCGTTCCACCCTGGGCTGGGCAACTTCGTCACTTGCTCCGACTTGCAATGGGAATTCAAACCCGAATACTCGGTGCAAACCGTGGGCGCGCACAACCTGCTGGGCCACGCCGGCAGCCCGGTGTACCAACGCTGGCACCAGCAGTTGATGCAATACCGCAACGGCCAAGCCCCTGAACGCGGCGCGGTGTGGTTGACCTACTACCCCCACATCATGGTGGAGTGGTACCCACACGTGCTCACCGTGTCCACGTTGCACCCCATCAGCGTGAACAAAACGCTGAACATGGTCGAGTTCTACTACCCGGAAGACATTGCCGCCTTTGAGCGCGATTTTGTGGAAGCGCAACGCGCCGCTTACATGGAAACCTGCATCGAAGACGACGAAATCGCCGAACGCATGGACGCAGGCCGTCAAGCACTGCTGCAACGCGGCACCAGCGAGGTTGGCCCCTACCAAAGCCCGATGGAAGACGGTATGCAGCACTTTCACGAGTGGTACCGCCGCAAATTGGGTGCTCACCTGCGCGGTTGATTGGTCTCCCCCACACGATCTGCCCCCAACACCACCACAACGCCCGCTTTTAACCGGCAAGCGTTGTGGATGGTGCTGGGTGCGTTCTTTTTTGCCAGCATGGGGGTGTGCATCAAGTTCGCCTCGGTGCACTTCCGCAGTTACGAGGTGGTGGGCTACCGGGGGCTGATCGGCGTGCTGTTCTTGCTGGTGAGCATGCGCGCGCGCGGCGTGTCGTGGCGCACCACGGTGCCCCTGATGCACGTGGGCCGCAGTGTGGCCGGTGTCAGCGCGCTGCTGTGCTGGTTTTACGCCATCTCGGTACTGCCACTGGCCACCTCCATGACGCTGAACTACATGAGCAGCGTGTGGATGGCGGTGTTTGTGCTGGGTTCGGGTTGGTTGTTGCAGCGCCACGTTTTTGTGCTGCGGCAGCACATCCCCCTGTTGCTGGCGGTGTTGCTGGGGTTTGCTGGTGTGGTGCTGATGTTGCGCCCCACCCTCGCACCCGGCCAGGGCTGGGGTGCGGCACTCGGTTTGTTGTCGGGGGTGTTGTCGGCAGCGGCGTATTGGCAGGTGGCCACGTTGTCGCGTCGGGGCGAACCGGAGAGCCGCATCGTGCTGTACTTTTCGTTGGGGGCCACCCTCGTGGGTGGGGTAGGCATGTGGTGGCTGGGGGCCAGCCCACTCAACACCACCGCCAGTTGGTGGTTGCTGCCCATGGGCATTTTGGCGGTGCTGGGCCAGTTGTGTATGACGCGCGCCTACGCCAGCGGGGCCAAGCTGCTGGTGGCCAGCCTGCAATACTCGGCGGTGGTGTTTGCCAGCCTGTACGGCGTGTGGGTGTTTGGCGACGCGCTGCCGCTGCTGGGCTGGCTGGGCATGGCGTTGATCGTGGCCAGTGGCATTGGGGCCACCGTGCTGCGCTCGCGCACGGCGTGACTGGTATCCATCTACAGCCATTTTGGCTTTAGCCACAGCACCATGCACCGATAATTTGGCTATTTCCTGTTCTCCTGTTTCTGGCCTGAGGTATTTTTGACCATGCTCGACCGATTTCATTTGACCCACCGTATCTGGGCCGCCGTGCTGGCCTATTGGCTGGTGTTTTTGCTGGCCATGTTCACGGGGGCGTGGGGGCTGATGAAAGCGCGCGACAGCCTGCAACAACTGCACCAAACGCGCATGGTGCCTGCGGCGCTGCTGGGCGAGATGATCCGCTACCACTACGACAGCCGCATGCATGTGCTGTTGGCGTTCCAGCACAACCCAGACGGTCCGCTGCATGTCATTCACGACCACGCTCTGCGCATGCACTTTGACGTGATTCAGAAAAACCGAGATCAAAACCAGAAGAGTTGGCAGCAACTGTCCCAACTGGCCCAAACGCCTGAAGAACAGGCCATGGTTACCGACCTGCAAAACAAGCGTAAAGCTTGGCAAGCCAAGCAGGACAAAGCACTGGCTGCGGTGCAACAGGGCGATTTCAGTCCAGCAGCCATGCAGGCGTTTTTGGTGGCAGGACGCACCGAAAGTACCGCCACCATCGAAGCCATGGCACGCCTGCGCGACCATTACACACAGGCCGGTGAACGTGAGACCCAAGCGGCCGAAAGCCGCTACCACTGGAGTTTGGGCATCTTCATTGGCATTGCGGTGCTGGGCGGTGTGCCCGTGACTTTGCTCATGCTGCTGACCGTGCGCCGCGTCTCGCGTGGTTTCAGTGAGGCCAACACCCAAGCCAACGCGATTGCCAATGGCGACTTGTCACAACAGCACCCCATCTCGGGCAGCGATGAAATTACGCAACTGATGCAGCAGATGAACGGCATGCAGCATAACTTGCGCGACCTCATCAGCCAAGTGATTCGGGGGGCCGACACCATTGCCAGCGCCGCCGGGCAAGTGGCCAGTGGCACGCTGGACTTGTCACAACGCACCGAACAGCAAGCCAGCTCGTTGCAAGAAACCACCAACGCCACAGCGCAACTGCACAGCACGGTCAGCGACAACGCCACCAACGCGGTGCAAGCCAACCAAATGGCGCAAACCGCGTCCAACGTGGCCAGCCGGGGCGGCGAGGTGGTGGGCCAAGTGGTACACACCATGGACGAGATCAACACCTCGTCGCGCAAAATTGTGGACATCATTGGCGTGATCGATGGCATCGCGTTCCAGACCAACATTTTGGCGCTCAACGCTGCCGTGGAAGCCGCCCGCGCTGGCGAACAGGGCCGGGGTTTTGCTGTGGTGGCCGGCGAGGTGCGCACGCTGGCCCAGCGCAGCGCCGCCGCCGCACGCGAGATCAAACAGCTCATCGACGACTCGGTGAGTAAGGTGGCCAGCGGCACGCAACAGGTCGATCAGGCCGGTGCCACGATGGCCGAAATCGTCAGCAGCATCCAGCAAGTCACCACGTTGATGCACGGCATTGCCAGCTCCAGCCGCGCACAAGCCGATGGTTTGACCCAAATCAACAACGCCGTCACCGTGATGGACGGCATGACGCAGCAGAACGCCGCGCTGGTGGAGCAGGCCTCTGCCGCCTCGGCGGCATTGCAGGAACAAGCGCAGCAATTGGCCCGGTTGGTGGGTCGCTTCAAGCTGCAATAACACCGCACAAGGCAGGGGCAGGCTCAGTGGGCCTGTTCCCAGTTCGGGCCAATGCCGACTTCGGCCACCAGCGGCACGCGCAACGCAGCCACGGCGGCCATCAAGCGCGGCACCTCGGTTTTCACCCAATTAACCTCGTCCAGCGGCACCTCAAACACCAATTCATCGTGGACTTGCATGACGATGCGGCTGGCCCTGCCCTGAGACTCAATCGCGTTTTGCACCGCGACCATGCTCATTTTGATGAGGTCGGCAGCGGTGCCCTGCATGGGGGCGTTGATGGCGGCGCGTTCGGCCCCGGCGCGGCGCGGGCCATTGGGGCTGTTGATTTCGGGCAGGTACAAGCGGCGGCCAAACACGGTTTC
>JBLIZX010000355.1:0-8191 GCA_048860285.1 Macromonas sp.
GCCTCCACTGTCCGCTAAAAGTTTTGTACCAATGCCTTGAAAACCAGCGACACACCGCCAACTAATTCACAATTTGTTGTCTTTTTTTCGACGTATTTTTACCACCATGCAAGATCCGACCTACGCCCAGCCGCAAGTCCCGCCCGCCGCCGAAGAACTGGAGGCCGCTGCTGCCGCCAACGCTGCTGATCAGGCCAATGCCGAAATCAACGAACTCGAAACCCTGAAAGCGCAAAACGCCGAACTGGCCGAGCAGTACCTGCGCGCCAAGGCCGATGTCGAGAACATGCGCCGCCGCACCGAAGAAGAGGTCAGCAAAGTGCGCAAGTTTGCGGTGGAAGGCTTTGCCGAAAGCCTGCTGCCGGTGCTCGACAGCCTGGAAGCTGGTTTGGCGGTGCAAGAAGCCAGCGTGCAGCAAATCCGCGAAGGCGCTGAGGCCACCCTCAAGCAATTGCACAGCGCGCTGCAACGCAACAAAGTGCTGCCGATTGCTCCCGAAGCCGGTACCAAATTCGATCCACACCAACACCAAGCGATCAGCGTGGTGCCCGCCGACCAAGAGCCCAACACCGTGGTCACGGTGCTGCAAAAAGGCTACTTGATTGCCGAGCGCGTGCTGCGTCCGGCGCTGGTCACCGTTAGCGCGCCCAAGTAAGAACGGGACACGTTTTGTGTGCGCTCAGGCCTTGAAAATCACACCACCGGCCACACTTCAAGCACAATCGAATTTTTCTGAATTCTCACAAAATCTTCTGGAGTTCACTCATGGGCAAAATCATTGGCATTGACCTCGGCACCACCAACTCGTGCGTGGCCATCATGGAAGGCAACACCACCCGCGTGATCGAAAACAGCGAAGGCGCGCGCACCACGCCTTCCATCATTGCGTACCAAGAAGACGGCGAAATCTTGGTCGGCGCTTCCGCCAAACGCCAAGCCGTCACCAACCCCAAAAACACCCTGTACGCGGTCAAGCGCCTGATCGGCCGCAAGTTCGCTGAAAAAGAAGTGCAAAAGGACATCGATCTGATGCCCTTCACCATCGCCGCCGCCGACAACGGTGACGCGTGGGTAGAAGTGCGCGGCCAAAAACTGGCCCCGCCGCAAATTAGCGCCGAAGTGCTGCGCAAAATGAAGAAAACCGCCGAAGACTACCTCGGCGAGGCCGTGACCGAAGCCGTCATCACCGTACCGGCCTACTTCAACGACGCACAACGCCAAGCCACCAAAGATGCAGGCCGCATCGCTGGTTTGGATGTCAAACGCATCATCAACGAACCGACCGCCGCCGCACTGGCCTTCGGTCTGGACAAAGCGGGCAAGGGCGACCGCAAAATCGCCGTGTACGACTTGGGCGGCGGCACCTTCGACGTGTCCATCATCGAAATTGCCGATGTGGACGGTGAAAAACAATTTGAAGTGCTGTCCACCAACGGCGACACCTTCCTGGGTGGCGAAGACTTCGACCAGCGCATCATCGACTACATCATCGCTGAATTCAAGAAAGAGAGCGGCGTAGACCTGACCAAGGATGTGCTGGCCCTGCAACGCCTGAAGGAAGCGGCAGAAAAAGCCAAGATCGAGCTGTCCAACAGCACACAAACCGACGTCAACCTGCCCTACATCACCGCAGATGCCACCGGCCCCAAGCACCTCAACATCAAGCTGACCCGCGCCAAGCTGGAGAGCTTGGTCGATGAGCTGATCGAGCGCACCATTGCGCCGTGCCGCACCGCGATCAAGGACGCAGGCATCAGCGTGTCCGACATCCAGGACGTGATTCTGGTCGGCGGCATGAGCCGCATGCCCAAGGTGCAAGAGAAGGTCAAGGAATTCTTTGGCAAAGAACCGCGCCGCGATGTCAACCCCGACGAAGCCGTGGCCGTGGGTGCGGCCATTCAGGGCCAAGTGCTGGGCGGCGACCGCAAAGACGTGCTGCTGCTGGACGTGACCCCGCTGTCGCTGGGCATCGAAACCATGGGTGGTGTCATGACCAAGATGATCGCCAAGAACACCACCATCCCGACCAAGTTCAGTCAGGTGTTCTCGACCGCCGACGACAACCAGCCCGCCGTGACCATCAAAGTCTACCAAGGTGAGCGTGAGTTGGCCGCTGGCAACAAGGCGCTGGGTGAATTCAACCTCGAAGGCATTCCGCCCGCACCGCGTGGCATTCCGCAAATCGAAGTGACCTTCGACATCGATGCCAACGGCATCCTGCACGTGGGCGCGAAAGACAAAGGCACCGGCAAAGAAAACAAGATCACCATCAAGGCCAACTCTGGCCTGAGCGAAGAAGAAATTCAAAAGATGGTGAAGGATGCCGAACTCAACGCCGCCGAAGACCACAAAAAGGTGGAACTGGTGCAGGCCCGCAACCAAGGCGATGCGCTGGTCAGCTCGGTGCGCAAGAGCCTGACTGAGTACGGCGATAAGTTGGAAGCCGGTGAAAAAGACAAGATTGAAGCCGCCATCAAGGATGTGGAAGCCGCCATCAAGGGCGACGACAAGGCAACGATTGAAGCCAAGACCGAAGCCTTGATGACCGCCAGCCAAAAACTGGGCGAGAAAATGTACGCCGATGCCCAAGCCACTCAAGCTGGCGGTGCCGAGGCTGGTGCGGCGGGTCAAGCTGCGGGCAACAACAGCCGCCCGGCCGACGACGACGTGGTGGATGCCGAAGTCAAGGAAGTCAAGAAAGACTGATGCCAAACGATGGCCGGGTGCTTCAACGCCCGGCCACACCTCTACCGCCGCCGCGCCCGGGCCTATGCAACTGACCCGGCGCGGCGTTTGTGTTCCCAACATAGCGTTGTACCGATATGGCAAAACGAGATTTTTACGAAATTCTGGGCGTGGGCAAAACCGCCAGCGACGACGACATCAAAAAGGCGTACCGCAAACTGGCCATGAAATACCACCCGGACCGCAACCAGGGTGAAGCGGCCAAAGCGGCGGAAGAAAAATTCAAAGAAGCCAAAGAGGCCTACGAAATGTTGAGCGACCCGCAAAAACGGGCCGCTTACGACCAGTACGGCCATGCGGGGGTAGACCCCAACATGCGTGGTGGCCCCGGCGGCGCTGAAGGCTTCAATGGTGGTTTTGGCGACGCGTTCGGCGACATCTTCGGCGACATCTTTGGTGGTGGCGCACGTGGCGGTGCGCGCGGTGGTCGTCAGGTGTACAAGGGCAGCGATCTGTCTTACGCCATGGACATCACGCTGGAAGAAGCCGCCAACGGCAAAGACGCGCAAATTCGCATCCCCAGTTGGGACGACTGCGACACCTGCAAAGGCTCTGGGGCCAAACCCGGCACCAGCGTCAAAACCTGCCCCACTTGCAATGGCAATGGTGTGGTACAGATGCGCCAAGGCTTCTTCAGCGTGCAGCAGACCTGCCCGCACTGTCACGGCAGTGGCAAGATCATCCCCGAACCTTGCACCAGTTGCCACGGCCAAGGCAAAATCAAAAAGCAGAAGACGCTGGAAATCAAGATCCCTGCGGGCATCGACGACGGCATGCGCATTCGCTCCAGCGGCAACGGCGAACCCGGGCGCAACGGGGGCCCGGCGGGCGATTTGTTCATCGAAATCCGCGTGCGCAAGCACGACATCTTCGAGCGCGACGGCGACGATTTGCACTGCCAAGTGCCGGTCAGTATCACCACAGCGGCACTGGGCGGTGAAATCCATGTGCCTACGCTGACGGGCAAGGCCGCCATCGACATCCCAGAAGGCACCCAGACGGGCAAACAGTTCCGTCTGCGCGGGCGTGGCATCAAGGGTGTGCGCTCCAGCTATCCCGGCGATCTGTACTGCCACATTGTGGTTGAAACCCCGGTCAAACTGACGGAACAACAGCGCGAGTTGCTGCGCCAACTGGAAGCGTCGTTCCAACAGAACGGCCACCAACACAGCCCCAACGACAAGGGCTGGTTTGAGAAGGCCAAAGCGTTTTTCAGTTGAGGTGGTTGACGGCGTTGGGCTCACGGAACGTGAGCTTGAACGCCGACACCGCCCGCTCCAGCAACAAAGCCTGTTCTTTCAAGCTGGCGGCGGCGGCGGCGGACTGCTCGACCATCGCCGCGTTTTGCTGGGTCATGTGATCGAGTTGGGTCACGGCGGTGTTGATCTGGCCAATCCCCTGCCCTTGCTCAGACGCGGCAGCGGCAATTTCTGCAATGATGTCGGTCACGCGTTGCACCGATGCCACAATGTCGTCCATCGTGCTGCCTGCTCGGCTCACTAGGGCCGAGCCAGCTTGCACACGGTTCACACTGGTTTCAATCAAACCTTTGATTTCGCGGGCTGCCGCCGCACTGCGCTGGGCCAAGCTACGGACTTCTCCAGCCACCACAGCAAAACCCCGCCCCTGCTCTCCGGCGCGGGCCGCTTCTACCGCCGCATTCAAGGCCAAAATGTTGGTTTGGAACGCAATACCATCGATCACGCCAATGATGTCGGCAATCCGGCGTGAGCTGGTGTTGATTTCATCCATGGTGGTAACCACCTGTGACACCACAGTGCCCCCACGCTGGGCGGCTTCCATCGCCGATGCGGCCAAGGTGTTGGCCGTGCGGGCCGAATCGGTGGTCTGGTTGACCCGGGCCGTCAAATGTTCCATCGAAGACGCTGTTTGTTGCAGGTTGTTGGCCGTCTGCTCAGTGCGGTTGGACAAATCCAAACTGCCCTCGGCCACCTCGCCTGCGGAAGTGGTGATGGCAGCACTGCTGGTGCGCACCGTGGTCAAGGCCTGCTCCACGCGCCACAAAGCTTCCAGCAAACGGCGGGTCGTCAAAGATTCGGCGTTGATGTGGGTGGCGGTAAAGTCCACACTGCCGTTGTCGGCCACCAGCCGGTGCGCCATGGTACTGAGTTCATCCCCCGAGGCAAAGTCGTCGTGCGCGCGGTGGACCAAAAAGATCATGACCCCGGCTTGTGCCACCACAAACAAAGCGTGTTCCACCACACGTCCCCACCCCGGCTCGGTAAAGCAAATGGGGCCCCAACTCAACACTTGCCAGTAATTGAACGTCAGGTGATGTACAGCAATCACCGCTGCACCCACCACAATTGGTAACCAATGCCGGTAGATGCTGGTCACGGCCAGAAACGCAAACACGGCAAAGTGGGCTTCAATGCGCCCCAGCGCCACCTGAATCATCAACGCCACTTGCACCATGCCCAAAGCGGGCAAGAGTGTTTGACTCAACGCGCCCCCTCGTCCCAGCCAAGCCACCAGCCACATGGCCAACAGCACCACGGCACCGCCGACACCGGCCAGCCACAAACCGCCATACGCCACCGCGTAGGCCAAACAGCCCAATTACAACAAAGCACCTGATGCCAAAATCACACGGTCGTTGGGGTGTACAGTATTTATGCTGGAATTATGAACCTTTTGCGCTGGCGCAAACAGCTCGGACACTGGGTACATCACAATGCCGTCTCTGAGGCACGCAACATACATGGACTGAGAACTGGCTCCCAGATGTGGAATACTTTTTGGAATTGGGCAACGGCACAACCCGCGCCTATTCTGTGGTGGATAACGCTACCGGCGGTGTTGCTGGTGGCGGGGGGGGTGCTGGGTCTGCAAATGTGGCACACCCACCGCACCCGACAAGAAGAACTGGAACGCACCGCCACCCGCCTGAAAACGGTGATGGATACCATGGTGGACGCGCTTATCACGGTGGATGGGCAAGGCCACATTTTGTCGGTGAACCGGGCCACCGAAACCCTGCTGGGCTGGACACCAGCAGAGCTGGAAAGCCGCAACCTCAAAATTCTGTTTCCTGAAAATTGCCACAGCCAGTACGAACGCTACCTGCGCCGCTTTTTGCACACCGAACCGTCGCACATGCTGGGCCGTGGACGCGAAGTGCTGGTGCGGCACCGGGATGGCCACACCATTGCGGTCCGCGTGGCGGTAGGACGGGCGCAGGCTGCGGGTGAGATCTTTTTCGTCGGTGTGGTCACCGATGTGACCCAAGAGCATGCGGTATTGCAACGCGAACGCGACACCAAGAGCGAGTTGTGGTCGTTCATGAACGCCTTGACGGAACACAACATTTACTCTGAAACAGACCTGAACGGCACCATCTTGCGGGTCAACGCAGCGTTCAGCCGCATCAGCGGTTACAGCAGCGACGAACTGGTGGGCCGCAACCACAGCATTGTGAATTCGGGCGTACACGCACCTCACTTTTGGCAACAAATGTGGCAAACCGTGCTGAGTGGGCAATCGTGGCGAGCAGAAATTTGCAACCGAGGCAAGACCGGCCAGTTGTACTGGGTGGACAGTTTGATTGTGCCGCTGCTCAACGACCACGGCCAAATCCAACGCATTGTGTCGATTCGGCACGACATCACGGCCCGCAAGGCCAACGAAGCACTGCTGCGCAACACACAACAGGCGCTGGAAACGTCCAATTTGGCGGCCCGCATTGGCACACTGGAATACGATGTGTTGCGTGGTGAGCTGCGGTGCTCGCGGCTGACGCAAGAACTGCTGGGCTTGCCCGCACCGTATATGGCATCGCGCACACTGCAATTGGCCGACGCAATGGCGCACATCACCCAAAGCGACGTGCTGCAAGCCGCCATCCAAGCCAGCATTGAAAACGGTGTGGGCTGGGACTTGGAGGTGCAAGTACACACCCCACGCACCACACCGCGCTGGTTGCGCACCATCGGCCAAGCCGAACAGCGCCGAGGCATGTGTGTGCGCCTGTATGGCACGGTACAAGACATTGACCGCAGCAAACAGCGTGAGCTGGAACTGGCCCAAGCGCGCGAAAATGCCGAGGCGGCTTCGCGCAGCAAAGACATGTTCCTGACCACCATGAGCCACGAACTGCGCACGCCCATGAACGCCATTCTGGGATTTGGACAGATGCTGGAGGCCGATCCAGCACTCAACGAAGACCAGCGCGACAGCGTGTCGGAAATTTTGACCGCTGGTCAGCATTTGCTGGCCCTGATCAACGATGTGCTGGAACTGGCCAAAATCAACGCGGGCAAAGTCGATGTGACGCTGGAACCTGTCGATTTGGCCGATGTGCTGCGCGAATGCCACCACCTGATACAACCGCTGGCTCAGCGCCAGCATGTGTCACTGGAATTCGAGGCCACCAGTTTTTACACCGTGTTGGCCGACCGGGTGCGGCTCAAACAAGTGCTGCTGAACCTGCTGTCCAATGCCGTGAAATACAACCGGGTGGGCGGCAAAGTGCAGGTGGGTACCCGTCTGACGCAAGGCGACGAATGTGTACACATTGCGGTATCCGACACGGGCATGGGCATTGCCGCCGACGAAATGACGCATCTGTTCCAACCCTTCAACCGCTTAGGCGCTGCACAATCGGCGATTGAAGGCACCGGTGTGGGCCTGAGCATCAGCGCGCAGCTGATTGAAAAAATGGGGGGGCGCATTGGTGTGAACAGCACGCTGGATGTGGGTAGCGTGTTCTGGGTCGAACTGCCCATCGCCACCCAAGCCGCACCAGAATGGTGCGATGAATACCATGAAACCCCGCTGGATTTTGCGCCCCCCACACGGCCTTACCATATTTTGTCCATCGACGACAATCCCATCAACCAAAAGCTGATGGATCGATTGCTGCGTCCACTGCAACACTACCAATTGCAAGTGGCCCTGACCCCGGAACGGGGACTGGAACTGGCGCAACAATACCCCCCCGACCTGATTTTGCTCGACATCAACATGCCCGGCATGAACGGCTACGAAGTGTTACAACGCCTGCGCAGCTCCAGCACACTGCATACCATTCCGGTGGTGGCGGTCACCTCCAACGCCATGGCCAGCGACGTAGAACGCGGGCTGCAAGCCGGGTTTGCGCACTACATTGTCAAGCCTATCACCGACATCGACGCTTTTGTACACACGGTGCGCCAGTGCCTGCACAGCCATCCTTCCTAAAATCATGACCATGAGCATTGCCACCTCTCCAGCACAAGCCCGCATCTTTGTGGTGGACGACGAGCCTGTCAACCTGAAATTGGTTGAGAAACTGCTGACCACAGATGGCTACGGCCACCTGAATCTGATTGGTCGCCCCGAAGATGTGCTGCCCGCTTACCAGCGACAGCGGCCCGATCTGATTTTGCTGGATGTCAACATGCCCGGCATGGACGGCTACGAGGTGCTGCGCCAACTCAAGGCGCTA
>JBLIZX010000356.1:0-7915 GCA_048860285.1 Macromonas sp.
CTACATGACCATGCGCGGCGTATTCGGTGTCTTCCGCGTCAATGTGCTGGAAAAAGCGGCCATCACCTTCCCCGGCGGGCAGGATATCCCGGCCCTGCTGGCGGCAGCCGGCATGGACCCGCAGCTGGCCTTCTGGCTGGCGGTTCTCGGCATCGGCGGCGGCCTGACCGCCTTCTGCCTGCTCAAACGCGATTTCTGGACCCTCGACAACCTGCTGGCGGCCTTGCAGATGCTGCCGGCCTGGGTGGCTGCGGGCAGCGTGGCGCTGGCCGGCTTTGGTACGGGCCTGGCGGGTCCGTCACGTGACATGCTAATCAAGCGCGCTGCGCCCCCCGGGGCCACGGGCCGGGTCTACGGGACGGTGTACTCCGGGCTGGATTTGGGCTTTGCCGTGTCGGCGCCCGTGTTTGGCTGGCTCATGGATCACCATGTACCTGCGGGCATTTTTGCCGGGGCGGCAGCCTGCCTGGCGCTGGGCATTGCCTCGGCCACCCTCGTCGGTCAGTTGGTGGCGGCACGCCGCGCGCACCCGCCAACCGCGTCAGCCTGACCGCTCAATGGGGCTTGCGGGGCCCCTTGAAGGCATCAGGCGTGAGCACATTGCCTTCGCGCTGCACCCGACTCATGCGCTGCGCCCGCTCAATCGCCTCGCGGGCTTGTTGCGCTGCCAGATCGGGCCGAACCGGCGAAGACCGCTTGGCGGGCCGCACGCGGGCGACCAAGCGCCGCCACCAGGCATCCAATCGCGCGCGACGCACGGGCCCCATGACCATCCGGAGCAACATGCCCAGGCACAACAGGGCGATCAACAAGGCGGGCCATTTTTCGATTGCAACCATGATGATCGACTGTAGCGCAGCGAGCCTACAGCCGCCAAGCGACTGGGCTATGCTTGTCGCATGAAACTGATCATCCGCTGGTTGCTATTGGCCTGCGCCCTGGTTGTGCTCACGCAATGGGACGTTGGCATTTCGGTTCGGGACTTCGGCTCCGCCATGTTGGCTGCGCTGGTCATTGGCCTGCTCAATGCCTTTGTGCGCCCCCTGTTGATCCTGTTGACCTTGCCGGTGACCGTGTTGAGCATGGGGCTGTTTCTCTTCGTGATCAACGCCCTCACCTTTCAGATGGCGTCCGGCCTGATGGACACCTTCCAGGTCACCAGCTTCTGGGGCGCGCTGCTGGGCTCGGTGCTGTACAGCCTGTGGGGACTGGTGATCGACACGGCCCTGGAGCGCATGTTCCCGTCGGTACGCTGGCCTCAGCAGCCACCGATGTGAGCACTCACTCTCGCTGCCAAGCTCACAATGGTGTGGCACGCAGGCGCACGCCTGCCAAGGCATGCGCCACCGTGGCTTGTCGGATGGCGGCCCGATTGCCGCTGAGGTGCAGGCACTCGGCATGCACCACGCCACTGCGCTGCGCCCACGCCAGCCACACCGTCCCGACGGGCTTGTCGGGCGTACCGCCGGTCGGGCCCGCCACCCCGGTCACGGCCACCGCGATGTCGGCGTGGGAATGGGTCAAAGCCCCCACCGCCATGGCTTGGGCCACGGCCTGACTGACCGCGCCATGCTCGGCGATCAATGCCGCCGGCACCCCCAGCAATTCCGTCTTGGCCTCGTTGCTGTAGGTGACAAAGCCACGCTCAAACCACTGGCTGGAGCCCGACAACTCGGTGCAGGTGGCCGCAATCAGCCCGCCGGTGCACGACTCGGCCGTGGCCACCCGCCAACCATGACTGAGCAGACGCTCGGCCAGCCAGCCGGCTTCGGTCAAAGGGGTCTCCGTGCTCATGATGCGCTCCTGCTCAACTCAATAAGCCCGCGCTGACGCCACCTTGGCGAACGGCCACCGCCAGCGCCAGCAGCACCAAGGTGCACAAGGCGGCCACCAGGTCGTCGAACATGATGCCCACCCCCTGGCGCCAGCCAATCGCCTCACCCGGGCGCAGCTTGAACAAACGGTCTGCCCAGCCCACCGGCCCCGGCTTGACCGCATCGAAAAAACGGAAGGCGGCAAAGGCCAGCGCCTGCCCCACCCAGTCCACCGGCCCCATCAGCCACAAGATCAGCCAGAAGGCCCAGATCTCGTCCCAGACCACCGAGCCGGGATCGGCCACATGCAGGCTGCGCGCCGTGTGCGTGCAGGCCCAGATGCCCACCAGCCAACCCGCAGCCAGCAGGCCCGCCCAGATGACATCGGTCTGCAGCCCCGGCCCCAGACCATGCTGAATGACGACAAAGCTGGCCCAGCCCCACAGCGTCCCCACGGTGCCGGGTGCCTTGGGGCTCAGGCCACTGCCTGCGCCTAAGGCGATGAAATGCGCCGGGTTTTGCACCAGCATGCTGACGGAGGCGTGTCGCGGCGCCTGACTCATGTTGCGGCCCCCTTGAAGTGATCAAACGAGGTCCAACGGTTGGGTACGGGTTCACGCACGGCGCTCCCCGCATCCATGCCGCCACGCCACAAGCGCAAGCCGGGCTCAGCCTCGATGCACCCCACACGGGTCAGCAAGAGCCCCAGGCTCGCACCCAATTGCGCGACGCGTGCACGCGTCGATGGCGGCGCCGTGAAGACCAGTTCATAGTCGGCGCCGCCGGCCAGGATGCAGTTCAGTTGTTCATCGCGCGAGCGTGCCTGCAAGCAGGGACTGACCGGAAATTCGTCCACAAACAAAGCGGCACCGACCTGGCTGCGCTGCAGCACATGCCCCAGGTCACCGAGCAGTCCATCCGAGACGTCGATGGCCGAACTGGCCACGCCGCGCAGGCCCACGCCCAAGGCCACACGCGGATCGGGACGCTCCATGGCCAGTCTCGCCTGGTCAAACTGACCGGCATCCAGACTCGGATGCAAGGTGCCTCGAAAGGCCTCCAGCGCCAGCCGCGCTTCACCGGGATGCCCACTGACCCAGACATCGTCCCCCGCACGTGCACCACTGCGCAGCAAAGCCTGACCCGCCGGAACTTCGCCGAACACCGTGATGCCGATGGCCAGCGGGCCGGCGGTGGTGTCCCCACCGATGAGTTCACAGTTGTGCTCGTCCGCCAGATCGAACAATCCCTTGGCAAAACCGCGCAACCAGGCTTCGTCGACACGCGGCAAAGTCAGCGCCAGCGTGAAACCCAATGGCGATGCCCCACAGGCAGCCAGATCCGACAGGTTGACGGCCAACGCCTTGTGCCCCAATCGTGCCGGGCTGACGGTCGACAAGAAATGGCGCCCCTCGACCAGCGTGTCGGTGGAAATGGCCAATTGCATGCCCGGCGCGGGGGAGATGACGGCGCAATCGTCGCCATTGCCCACCACCGAACGGTGCGGGCCGACACCGGGTGGGCGTAGGAAAAAGGTCTCTATGAGGTCGAATTCACCAATGCTCATGAGGGAATTGTCGGGCAAGTTCTCCTAGCGCTCCCCAAGAGAGCCATCCAATGTTTTGGTGAGTGGCTTGGTCAAATATCGCCAAACAGTTGTGCTGCCAGTCTTGATCTCCACCGTGGCAGTCATGCCAGGCTGAATATCGATGCGCCGCTGATCCGGCCCGACCAATTTGTCCGCACCCGTTTTCACATGGACGCGATAGTAAGGTTGCTCATTACCGCGAACCTCTTCAGTTAAGGTATCCGCGCTGATGTAAGTCACCTCGCCAGGCAGCGCCCCGTATACGGTGTAGTCGTAGGCGTCCATCTTGACATTCGCATGCAGGCCTGATCGAACAAATGCGACATCAGCCGGGCGCATTTTCGCTTCAATGATCATGTCGTCATTCAACGGAACAATCTGCATCAACTCGTCACCTTGGCGCGCCACCCCACCCAAAGTGGTCAGCCGGACATTTCTGACCACCCCATCCATTGGCGAATGAATCTCTGTCCAAGCCAACTGTTCTTTGCGCTGCGCAAGAATTTGTTGGACGCTGGCTAAATCTTCCTGCGCTTTGGCCAACTCTGCTTGCGTGTCTTGGAGATACTTGTTGCGCCGGTTGATCATCTGCCCTCGCACTTCGGCAGCTTGACGTTGCAACTTCAACACCTCTGCGCGGCTGACATCCCCTGACTTCAACAGTGGCAAGTTCAGGTCCAGCTCAGACTGAATGAGTTTCCTGGATTCTTCTAACCCAGCAATTTCCTCTTGCAGCGCAGCACGTCGTTTGGTCATCAGCGCCAACTGGGTATTGCGGAACTCAGGGTAAGCGGAAACTTCTGTCGGGAACTTCGGCTCCCCCCCCACAATCTCGGCCGTCAAGCGTGCCACAGCAGCATGCAATGCTGCGGCCTTGGCTTCACTTTCCAAATAGCTGGATTCCGTCCGCGTTCGATCAAAACGTGCCAACAGCTGCCCCCGCTTGACGACTGCCCCCTCCTTCACCAGCAGCTCAGCCAACACACCACCATCTGGCGCTTGCACGACCTGATTTCTCGAGCTGGCAATGACTTGCCCGGTTGCGCGAGTGATTTGGTCCAACTCGGCCCAGTGCGCCCATGCCACAAATGCCGCTAGCGCACCAGCAGCAATCCAGATGACTACACTACTCCTCACCGCATCATGCCCCGCGTTCATACTTGTGCCTTACCTTGCATTTTTGCCAAGATCACATCGCGAGGGCCATCCGCGAGCACACGTCCATTCTGCAAAATGATCAAACGATCAAACAGCGGGAGCAACGCTGTTTTATGCGTAGCCGCCACCACCGTTGCCCCATCTTTGGCCACATCGGACAGCAACTGGACGACCTTGGCTTCTGTCATGGAGTCCATAGCGCCTGTCGGCTCATCCATGAGCCAAATTGCTGGCCGCGCTAACAGCAGTCGGGTCAGCATGATCAACTGCTTTTGACCGCCAGACACCCCCCGCCCCCCTTCAGTGATCGGGAGCGATAACCCTCTGGGCTGCGCATTGATCAGTTCAATCAAGCCTGTGCGCTGTGCCGCACTCAAGATCACCTCATCCCCTGGATCAGGCAGGCCTTGCAACAAGTTATCACGCAAGGTACCGCTGACCAGCCTGGCATCTTGAGGCAAGTAGCCAACAACAGACCTCACCACGGCGGAAGACAGCAGAGATTGATCCAATCCGCCAATGAAAACACGACCTTCGGCAGGGCGATACAAACCGGAAGCCATTTTCAGCAGCGTACTCTTGCCCGATCCGATTGCCCCCAGCACACCCACTCGCTCACCAGGCTTGATCGCCAACCCTTGCAACTCCAGCGCCGGCCTCGGCGAAACACCGTATGCAAACCGAACACGGTCAAAGCGCAGTGATCCCTCTACGCGTTGCGGCTGCAGGGCATGCACCACATCGTCGGCCTCATTCGGCAATCGAATCACCTGATCCAACCCCTCCAAAGCTGCTCGTGCATGGGCCCATTGGACCATCACGCCAGGCAACTGAACAATCGGCATCATGGCCCGGTTGCTGATGATGGTGCATGCCAACAGCCCACCCATGGTCAGCTCGTTGTGCGCAACCAACCAGGCGCCTGCGGCCACCAACCCGACGTACGCCAGCTGCTGCAATGCCACCGTGATGTTTTGAGACCATGCATTGAGCCCTCTAATGTGCTGATCTGCTTCACCTGCTTCATCAGCCAGGTTCATCCAGCGCCGCAGCAAGGTCCATTCCGCCCCTTGCGCCTTGAGAGACTCTGCACCATCAACTGATTCGACCAACAACCCCGTCTTGCGATGACTGGCATTCAGGTTTAACCGGGTATGACGTTGAATCGCGCGCTGAAACAACACCCCGGCTGACACCGCACAGGGCACCAACAGCAACGGAATCAACGCGAGCCAACCGCCTACCAGTGCGATGACGCCGATGAAGAAAAGAGCGAACGGCACGTCTGTCAGCACAAACAGCGACGTGGACGCCAAAATACCCCGCACCAATTCAAAGCCCTTGATCTGCGATGCCAGACTCCCAACAGACGCAGGACGTGACTCCATGCGAACGCCCATCATCCGCTGAAAGAACCACCCAGACAGCGTGACATCCATCGCATGACAGGCACGATCAACGCTGCGACTACGCACCTGCTTCAACACAAACTCCAGCATGAGGGCGACCACGACCCCCACGCTCAACACCCATAGGGTGTAAAAGCCCTGGTTGGGAATCACGCGGTCATCCCGAGTTCGACACCAAATGCTGTAAGTGGTTGATTTGACTAGGTTGACCTAGTCAGCGTGCCACTACAGGAGGGATAACTGGAGTTCGTTGCTGAGCTTTTTGACCTTCAAGGCGGCCATGGTGGCGGCCTGATCTTGGTTGATGCTGGAGATGCCTGAGACAGGTGCGCCGTTGTCGATGCTGACGCTGTGGCGTTGAATGCGCCGCAGACTGGCCAGCGCGGCTTCAGGGCTCAGCGGGCTGCCAGCGAGTTTGAGGCGCTGGCGCATGACCCGATACAGGATCAGCGCCATGAAGCAGATGCTGGCGTGGGCTTTGATGCGCTCGGGCAGGCGGTGGAAGACGGGGGCGATCTCGATCTCAGACTTGAGTACCTTGAAGCCCCGCTCGATATCGGCCAGCGCCTTGTAGCGTTGCACGACCTCGGTGGCACTGAGATCGGCCACGTTGGTCACCAGCATCAGCTTGCCGTCCATGAGTGCGGCACGCTGCAGGGCCTGCGTATCGAGCGCATAGGTGAACACGTCGGACTGCAGGTCGACCTTGATGATGCGGCTGAGGTGAGCGTCGCTGACCTCGTGGAAGAAGCGCGCCTTGGCACCACTGTCGGAGAGCTTGCGACCGCGGCGCATCACGCCATCGTCTTGCGCATCGAGCTTGCCCGCCAGTTCGGCAGCGCGTACGTGCAATGCGTCGATCTTGCCTTGCCGCTGGGCCGATTGCTCCTGCGCGGTGACGGGGTCGTGGGCGATCACCAGGCGATGCTCACCCCAGCGGGTTTCCTCAATGACCTCACACGATGCGTCGGCCATCTTGGCCTGCATGGCCTGCAGGACTTCGGCGAACTCGCTATAACGCCGCCCCGGCACCGCCAGGATGAATTCCATCGGCTGGCCGCTGGGCAGCTTCAGCTCAGACAGGGCTGCGACGTTGTCCAGCGACAGCAAGCCTCGGTCGGCCACGATGACCAGGCGGCGGATGTGGGGGTAGCGCTTGAGCAAGGTGCCCAGCATGGGCAGCAGCGTGGGTGCCTCGGCCGCGTTGCCAGCAAAGACCTCATGGTGGATGGGCATGCCATCGGCTGTTTGCACCACACCCAGCATGAACTGGCGGGCGATCAGTCCCTCCTTGGACATGCCGAAGCGGCGCACATCACCGCCTTGCTCACTCAAGCCTTGCGCCCGGATGGTGGTCAGGTCGTAGAAGACCACCGAGAGCTCTTCATCGATCAAGGGGCGCAGCAGATGAGCCACGGTATCGTTGACGGCATCTTGGTGGTCCATGAGCGCATCCATGCTGCGCAGCAGTTGCTGGTGGCTGAGCTTGTCGGCATCAACTCCCGGCATGCTCACGGTTTGCAGCCAGCGCAGGGTGCCCAGCTTGGAGTCGGCATCGCACAGGCGGTTGAAGACCATGACACGGATGGCCTGCTCGATGGGGGTGGTGTAGCGTGCACGCCGGAAGACCGCCGCCAGGGCGTCAAAGCCCAGTTCACGCCAGAGTTGATCGAGAGCCCAGACATCACCGAGCGCCAAGGCCGATTCAAAGCGCACCTGGGGCGTGGTGATGTCCACGCCGCTGCGACCCTTGGCACGAAGCAAGGTGCGCAGCACGGCATCGACCGTGCCGCCGTCCTCATCAACGCGGCCCAGAGTGGCCACCGTGCGCTGGCGAGGCTGACCTTGCTCGTCACGGAAGGACTCGACCAACTGGGCGTAGGTGCGGCTTTTGGAGCGGGTGAGCTTGATGAACATGCCGCAAGTATAGCGCAACACCCCAATTG
>JBLIZX010000357.1:0-5963 GCA_048860285.1 Macromonas sp.
AGCAGCGCCTCAAAGGCGTTGAAGAACTCTTCTTGCGTGCGTTCTTTGTTGGCAAAAAACTGGATGTCATCGATCAGCAACAAATCCAGCGAGTGGTAACGCTGTTTGAATTCGTCGAACGTTTTGCGCTGGTAGGCGCGCACCACGTCCGACACAAATTGCTCGGCATGGATGTAGAGCACGCGCGCTTGGGGGTTGTCGGCCAGCAGTTGGTTGCCGATGGCGTGCATCAGGTGGGTTTTGCCCAGCCCCACACCGCCGTAAATGAACAACGGGTTGTAGCGTGCGCCGGGTTGTTCGGCCACGTGCCCGGCGGCGGTGCGCGCCATGCGGTTGGCTGTGCCTTCGACCAGCGTGGCAAAGGTCAGTGCCGGGTTGAGGCGGTGGCGGTGGTCGTCGGCTTTGGGTTGGGGCGCGGTGGCCACGTCGGGCAGTTCGGCAAAGACCGCGTCTTGTGGGCGGCGCGCTGGCAGCACACGGCCCGGCGTGGGGTCGCGCTGGGCAATGGCCAGTTCCAGTGCCACTGGGCGGCCCGCCACCTCGTGCAGCACGCCGCTGATTTTGCTGGCGTACTGGGCGCGGATCCAGTCCATCTTGAAGCGGTTGGCCACCAGCAGCGTGACTTTGTCGCCGTCGAGCGAGACTTTGGCCACCAGTGGGCGGATCCAGGTGCTGAACTGCTGGTCCACCATCTCTTGCGCCAAGCGGTCTACGCAAGCCTCCCACAAATCGGGGCCTTCGGGCAAAAGGCTGGGCTGGCGCATGGACATGACGGGCGACGGGGCAGAAAGAGGGGGGTGGGGACTCAAGCGCGGTGCCAGACGGTGGACAATTGGCCAGAACAGGGCACCCATTGTAGTGTTTTGGCACAAGTTATACACAGGTTTGTGGATAACTTTTGTGGGTGGTTGTGCCACCATTCGGCATGGAAGCTGTGGACAAATGCAGGCTTTGGGCCAGAAATGTTTGTCTACCCTGCGGATTTTTGCAATAATCGCGGGTTTTTCCTCAATTAGCAACTCTTTGCGTCTAAGCTGTGCCACTGGTCAGCATTCGCACAACGGATTTACACCATGAAACGCACCTACCAACCTTCCAAAGTCAGCCGCGCCCGTACCCACGGTTTCTTGGTCCGCATGAAAACCCGTGGTGGCCGTGCCGTGCTGAACGCACGCCGCGCCAAGGGCCGCAAGCGCCTGGCCGTCTAAGGTTCACGGCAACCACCGTTGGCCACTCGGGTGAAAGCGGCTGTGCCACCACCGCGCGTGCAACGCATGCGTCAGCGTGCCCAGTTTGAGGCGGTGCTGCAACGGCCCCCTGTGGTCAGAACGCCGCATTTTGCGCTGCATCTGGCCGATCCGTTGTTGGCCAACACGCCGCAAGCGGTGTTGTTTCCGGTGGCAGGGGCTTGGCTGGGGGTGTTGGTGCCCAAACGCTGGGCCAAACGCGCGGTGACGCGCAATACCATCCGCCGTCAAATTTACGCCAACGCGCATGCCTTGGAGGCGCTGTTACCACCGCAAGCGATGGTGGTGCGGTTGCGCGCAGGTTTTTCGCGCCAAGATTTTGTCAGCGCGACTTCGGAGGCGCTCAAAACCGCCATCCGCAACGAATTGCAAGAACTGCTGGGTCGGCACCTGCCACGGCGCTGGGCCAGGATGTTGGCCGAGACCGCTGCGGCGGGTTCGCCCGTTGGCGCATGACACCCCGGACTTTGCCACGTCGGGGTCTGATGGGGCTGGTGCGTGCTTATCGCCTGTTGCTTAGCCCTTGGTTGGGCTCGGCATGTCGCTTTGAGCCCACCTGTTCGGTGTACGCTTTGCACGCGCTGGAGCGCCACGGTGCCGTGGGTGGCACTTACCTCACCCTCAAACGCCTGGGGCGGTGCCAGCCTTGGTGCAACGGTGGTTGCGACCCCGTGCCCACGCGCGGGCCGTTCTCTTCCCTCGTTTCCGACTCGAAACACAAGACCCCGACATGAGCGATATCCGCCGATCCATACTCTGGGTGATTTTTGGCTTTTCACTGGTGCTGTTGTGGGACCAGTGGCAAATCCACAATGGCCGCGAAGCCACCTTTTTCCCCACCAAGCCGCCCGCCGCTGTTCAGGCTGCGGCGCAGAACGCTGCCAGTGCTGGTGTACCAGCGGCGAGTGCCGTGTCGGCCTCCGCCGTGCCCGGTGCAGGGGCTGCGTCCAACACGCCCCGCCAGCAACACGTGGTCAGTACCGATGTGCTCAAGCTGACGTTTGACAGCGAAGGCGGTTCGCTCATTGGGGCCGATATCCTGCAACACCGGGCTGTGACCGGCAAACCCAGCCAGACGCAACCTTTGACCCTGCTGGCGCAAACCCCGACCCACACGTATGTGGCACAAACCGGGTTGGTGGGGGGTACCTTGCCCACCCACAAAACGCCGATGAAGTTGGTGGCCGGTGGGCAAAGTTTGGCCGATGGTCAAAACGAAATCCGCCTGCGGTTTGAATCGGAACCCGTCAATGGTGTGGTGTTGGCCAAAACTTACACGGCACAGCGTGGTTCGTACCGCCTGAGCGTGCAGCACGAAGTCATCAACCGGGGCGCTGCCGCCGTTACGCCGCAGTTGTACCTGCAACTGGTGCGCGATGGCAGCAAGGCCGACAGCGAGACCCCGTTTTATTCCACCTTTACCGGCCCGGCGGTGTACAGCGATGCCGCAAAATACGAAAAAGTGGAATTCAAGAAAATTGACGAGCAAAAGGCCGAGTTCCAGAAAAGTGCCAACGATGGCTATGTGGCCATGGTGCAACACTACTTTGCCACCGCTTGGTGGCTGGACGGTGGTGCCGCGCGCGAGAACTTTGTGCGCAAGCTCGACCAGAACCTCTATTCCGCTGGCCTGTTGACCACGCTGCCCAGCGTGGCCCCCGGCCAGAGCCACACCAGCACCGCCCACCTGTTTGTGGGCCCGCAAGCCGAAAAGGTGCTCGAACAGCTCACCCCTGGGTTGGAACTGGTGAAGGACTACGGCTGGGTCACCATTTTGGCCAAGCCGCTGTACTGGTTGCTGGAGAAGATCCACGGCGTGGTGCAAAACTGGGGCTGGTCGATTGTGTTGCTGGTGGTGCTGCTCAAGGCCGCGTTTTACTGGCTCAACGCCAGCGCCTACCGCAGCATGGCCAAGATGAAAGCGGTCAACCCGCGCATCATGGAGTTGCGTGAGCGCATGAAGGACAAGCCGCAGCAGATGCAGTTGGAGATGATGAAGATCTACCGCGAGGAAAAGGTCAACCCGGTGGGGGGCTGCTTGCCGATCATGCTTCAGATTCCGGTCTTTATTGCGCTGTACTGGGTGCTGCTGTCCAGCGTGGAGATGCGCAACGCGCCGTGGGCGGGCTGGATCACCGATTTGTCCACACCCGACCCGTACTTCATTTTGCCGTTGGTGATGACGTTGACCACGGTGGTGCAAACCGCGCTCAACCCACTGCCGCCCGATCCGATGCAGGCCAAGATGATGTGGATCATGCCGTTGGTGTTCAGCGTGATGTTCTTCTTCTTCCCAGCTGGCTTGGTGTTGTACTGGATCACCAACAACGTGCTGACGATTGCCCAGCAAGCGCATATCAACCACCGTATGGGTGTGCCGCTGAAAATCAACTTGCCCAAGTTCAAGTAAACCAGCGCATACGCCGCAGGGGCCGCTGTTGCGGCCCTTGTCCTTCTTGCCGCCGCATTTTCGCCCCAGGAGGCCACCGCCATGCTGCCCAGACACCACGATCCAATTGTCGCCCTTGCCACCGCCCCAGGCCGAGGCGCGGTGGGGGTGGTGCGGGTGTCGGGGCGCGGGCTGGACGCGCTGGTGCAGGCGTTGTGCGGCAAGGTGCTCAGACCGCGCGAGGCGACCTACCTGCCATTTCGCGATGCCGATGGCAGTGCCATCGACCACGGGTTGGCCTTGCATTTTCCGGGGCCACAGTCGTACACCGGTGAGGATGTGTTGGAGCTGCAAGCGCACGGCGGCCCGGTGGTGTTGCAGTTGCTGCTGGCGCGTTGTTTGAGCGCCGCTGCCGAGCTGGATCCCACCACCGGCCAGCCCCGTTTGCCGCGCTTGCGCTTGGCGCAGCCGGGTGAATTTACCGAGCGGGCGTTTCTCAACAACAAGATCGATTTGGCACAAGCCGAGGCGATTGCCGATTTGATCGATGCCAGTACCGAGGCCGCCGCGCGCAGTGCCACGCGTTCGCTGTCGGGCGAGTTCTCGCGCGAGATTGCCACCTTGCGCGAGGCGCTGATCCACTTGCGCATGTTGGTGGAGGCGACGCTGGATTTTCCGGAAGAAGAGATCGACTTCTTGCAACAGGCCGATGCCCGAGGCCAGTTGGAGCGGTTGCAAACCCAACTGGTGACGGTGTTGCAACGCACGCGCCAAGGCGCGCTGCTGCGCGAGGGCATTAAAGTGGTGATTGCGGGCCAGCCCAACGCGGGCAAGAGTTCGTTGCTCAATGCCTTGGCCGGGGCTGAGTTGGCCATCGTGACGCCGATTGCGGGCACCACGCGCGATGTGGTGCAGCAAACGATCCAGATCGACGGCGTGCCGCTGCACGTGATCGACACCGCGGGTCTGCGCGAGGGCGGCGATGTGGACGAGGTGGAGCGCATTGGCATCGCTCGCGCTTGGGGCCAGATCGAGGCCGCCGATGCGGTGTTGTTTTTGCACGACCTGACCCGTGCCGACCAAGCCCCCTACCAGCAGGCCGACCGCGAGATTGCTGCCACACTGGCACAACGCCTGCCCGCCCGCGTGACGGTGATTGACGTGTGGAACAAGGCCGATGTGCCCCACGCCGAGGCCGCTGGCACCCCAGCCACCGATACCCCACACCCGCACGAACACCTGCACTTGTCGGCCAAAACCGGTGCGGGGCTGGACGTGTTGCGCCAGCGTCTGTTGCAGTTGGCAGGTTGGCAAGGTGGTGGCGAGGGCCTGTACCTTGCGCGTGAACGCCATGTGCAGGCGTTGCACCAGGTGGCCGAGCATTTGGCGCTGTCGGCCCAGCACTTGGCGCAGCAGGCGCAGGCGCTGGACTTGCTGGCCGAAGAGTTGCGGCTGGCACAGAACGCGCTCAATACCATCACCGGCGCGTTCAGTGCCGACGATTTGCTGGGCGTGATCTTTTCGTCTTTCTGTATTGGCAAATAACCCGGCCCGCGTGGCCGTGCACACCGCATGAGTACCCATTTCCGTTCCCCTGAGATGTGGCTGGATCCCCGTTCCCTGCAAAGTCGGGTGGGATCCACCACGTGGGCCAAGGCGCAACAGCTGTTTTTGCAAAACCGGGTGCTGGCGCTGGCCATTGAGCCGCTGACCAAGTACGGCCTAGGCCGCTGGCAGGTCACGGGCAAGGTCAAGGGCAGTTTGGCCCGGCCTTACGAGGTCAGTTGCACCGTGTACTTGGACAACGACGGTGAGTTGCGCCAGTGGGAGTCGGATTGCACTTGCCCGGTGGGGCTGCGCTGCAAACATGCGGTGGCGTTGTTGCTCAAGGCCGCGTACCAAGGGCACGAATTGGTGGCGCACCACCTGCCCCAGAACGCTGCGACCGCCCTCCCAGCGGCATCCCCGGCGTGGGTGAAGACCACCAGCTCGAGGCCCGTGCCCAGCGCCACGGCTGGCGCTGCGCGACCCTTGTCGTCGCCCAACACCAGCGGATCGGCCAGCAGCAACAGCAACAGCAACAGTTTGGAGGCGGTGCTGCGCGATCTCATCAGCACGGGTGAGGCACTGATGTCGCGCGCCAACCAGTTGCGCGAGCGTGAGCTGGCCGCCGCTCCCACCCCTCCCAGCGATGCCCAACTGCTGGCTTGGTTGCTGGCGCTGGAGCATGCCAGCCCGGTGGCGGCCACCGCTGCACCGACCACCGCTTTGGCCCCGGCGGCGTTGCAGCCCGCGTCCCCACCCGAGTACCCGCTGTACCTGCTGTC
>JBLIZX010000358.1:0-8433 GCA_048860285.1 Macromonas sp.
GTCGAGCTTAAAGCCTTTTTCCAGCAGGTACTCGTGGATGTCGATGATGCGGCAACCGGGAAAGATTTTGTCAAACTGGTAGCCTTGCAACTGGTCGTAACAAGTACCGCAACTCACCACCACGGTCTTGATGTCGAGGTAATTGAGGGTGTTGGCCACACGGTGGAACAACACACGGTTGTCGGTGATCATCTGTTCGGCCTTTTCAAACTGGCCGCTGCCGCGTTGCGGGTAGCCGCAGCACAGGTAGCCCGGCGGCAGCACCGTCTGCACACCAGCGTGCCACAGCATGGCCTGGGTGGCCAAACCGACCTGGCTGAACAGGCGCTCAGAGCCGCAACCGGGAAAGTAAAACACCGCCTCGGTGTCGCTGGTGGTGCCCAGTGGGTCGCGGATGATGGGCACGTAGTTGCGGTCTTCAATGTCGAGCAACGCACGGGCCGTCTTTTTGGGCAGGTTGCCCGGCATCTTTTTGTTGATGAAGTGGATCACCTGCTCCTTGATGGAAGCGGTACCCACCGTGGCCGGTGGTGCGCTGGTTTGCTTTTTGGCCACGACCTTGAGCATGTCGTTGGCAAAGCGTTGCGCCTTCATGCCCACGTCCACCATGGCGCTGCGCGCGAGCTTGATGGTCTCGGGGTTGGTGGCGTTGAGCATGAACATGGCCGCTGCGTTGCCGGGGCGCAAGCTCTTTTGGCCCATCTTGCGCAACAGGTTGCGCATGTTCATCGACACGTCGCCAAAGTCGATCTTGACCGGACACGGTGTGAGGCACTTGTGGCACACGGTGCAGTGATCGGCCACATCTTCGAACTCTTCCCAGTGCTTGAGGCTGATGCCCCGGCGCGTCTGCTCTTCGTACAAGAAGGCCTCGACCAGCAAGCTGGTGGCCAAAATTTTGTTGCGCGGGCTGTAGAGCAGGTTGGCACGCGGTACGTGCGTGGAGCACACCGGCTTGCACTTGCCGCAGCGCAGGCAATTCTTCACGGAATCGGCAATGGCACCAATGTCACTCTGCTGCATGATGAGCGACTCGTAGCCCATCAGGCCAAAGCTGGGCGTGTAAGCGTTGCTCAGGTCGGCCTGGCGCAGATCGCCCTTCTGGAACAGGTCGCTGTGGCGCAGCAGCTTGCCCTTGTTGAAGCGGCCTTGCGGATCGACCTTTTGCTTGTAACCGGCAAACGGGGCCAGTTCTTCGTCGGTCAGGTACTCCAACTTGGTGATGCCGATGCCGTGTTCGCCCGAGATCACACCGTCCAAACTGCGCGCCAACACCATGATGCGGCCCACCGCCTCGTGCGCGGTTTGCAGCATTTCATAGTCGTCGCTGTTGACAGGGATGTTGGTGTGAACGTTGCCGTCGCCCGCGTGCATGTGCAGCGCCACCCACACCTTGCCTTTGAGCACACGCTGGTGGATGGCCTTGCATTCTTCCAGCACCGGCGCAAACACACTGCCCGTAAAGATGGCGCGCAGCGGCTCACGGAGCTGCTGCTTCCAGCTTGCGCGCAAGGTGTGGTCTTGCAGTTGCGGGAAGTGGGTGTCCAAATCAGCGGCCCAAGTGGCCCAAGTGGCACGCACTTCGCGGATGGTGGCCAGCGCACGCTCAATGTGCTCCTGCACCAGCTCGGCGCTGGGGGCTTCGTTTTCGTCGTCGGCCTTGCCCAACGGCAGGTTGCCACGCTGGAAGAAAGCCGCCAATTCGTCGGCAATCTTGATTTTGTTGCGCAGGCTCAGGTCGATGTTGATGTACTCGATGCCCAGCGTGTACTCACCCATGCGCGGCAACGGGATCACCACATCCTCGTTGACCTTGAAGGCGTTGGTGTGTTTGCTGATAGCGGCGGTTTTTTTGCGGTCGGCCCAGAATTTTTTGCGCGCATCGGGGCTGACGGCGGTAAAGCCCTCGCCCGCACGGCCATTGGCCAGGCGCACCACCTCGCTGGCGGCGCGGGCCACGTCGTCGGGGTTGTCGCCCACGATGTCGCCAATCAGCACCATTTTGGGGAAGCCACCGCGCTTGCTCTTGGTGGTGTAACCCACGGCACGCAAGTAACGGTCGTCCAGATGCTCCAAACCCGCCAGCAATGTGCCGGTGCGTTTTTGCTCGGCAAACATGAAATCTTTGATTTCGACGATGCTGGGCACGGCATCCTTGGGGTTGCCAAAGAATTCCAGGCACACGGTTCGGGTGTGCTCGGGCATGCGGTGTACCACCCAACGCGCGCTGGTGATGAGGCCATCACAGCCCTCTTTTTGCACCCCCGGCAGGCCGGACAGGAACTTGTCGGTCACGTCCTTGCCCAAGCCTTCTTTGCGGAAGGTTTTGCCCGCAATGTCCAGCCGCTCGGTGCGGATCAGCGTCTTGCCGTCGGCTTGAAAGTATTGCAGCTCGAAGCTGGCCACTTCGGCATCGTGGATCTTGCCCAGGTTGTGCCCGACGCGGGTGACTTGCAGCCATTCGGCGTTGGGCGTGACCATGCGCCAACTGGCCAAGTTGTCCAGCGCGGTGCCCCACAGCACGGCTTTCTTGCCACCCGCGTTCATGGCGACGTTGCCGCCCACGCACGAGGCTTCGGCACTGGTGGGGTCGACCGCAAACACAAAACCGGCGCGCTCGGCGGCATCGGCCACGCGCTGCGTGACCACGCCGGCCTCGGTGAAGATGGTGGGCACCTTGTGGTCCACGCCGGGCAGGTCGATCAGTTCGACCTCGGTCATTTTCAACAATTTTTCGGTGTTGATGACCGCACTCTTCCACGTCAGCGGAATGGCACCGCCGGTGTAACCCGTGCCGCCGCCACGCGGCACGATGGTCAGGCCCAACTCGATACAGGCCTTGACCAGCCCCGCCATTTCGGCCTCGGTGTCGGGCGTGAGCACCACAAACGGGTATTCCACGCGCCAGTCGGTCGCATCGGTGACGTGGCTGACACGGCTGAGACCATCAAATTTGATGTTGTCTTTGGCGGTGTAGCGGCGCAACGTGCGTTCGGCGTGCGTGCGCAGCGTGGCCATGTCGTTGAAGGTGGCGGCAAAGGTGCGCACCGCTTGCTGCGCAGCGGCCAGCAGCTCGCCCACCAGCGCGTCACGCGTGCCGTCTTCGTGCGGGCGGCGGCGTTTTTCAATATCGCCCAACCGGTGCTGCATCGCCTCGACCAACGATTGGCGACGGCGCGGATTGTCCAGCAAATCGTCGTGCAAATAGGGGTTGCGCTGCACCACCCAAATGTCGCCCAACACTTCGTAGAGCATGCGCGCGGAACGGCCTGTGTGGCGCTCTTGGCGCAGCTGGTTGAGCACGTCCCAAGCGCGTGCGCCCAGCAGACGCACCACAATTTCGCGGTCCGAAAACGAGGTGTAGTTGTAAGGAATTTCGCGCAGGCGCGGTGCCTCATCGGCGGCGGCGAGCAGGTGCTGAAGGGGTGTAGGCGCGTTCATAAGAAGAGCAAAAGCGGCCGAAATATCGGGCAATACCGGGTAGATGATGTTACCGCAGTGCGGCATACACCCACCCACGTCAGGGAGAAGCGGCAGCGGTGCAATGGTGGCGCAAGATGTAAGCCAAGGTGCCCATGATCCAAACCATCGCGGTGTAAGTGGCCATTTTGCCGTCGCGGCCAAAATACCACAGTCCCAGCCACAGCAGGATTACCCCCACCGTGTTGAGCACGCCCCACACCCGCCAAGGGTGAGCACGTGCGGGCCGACCCCACAACACCCCCACACCCACCACCAGCCACGTCAAAGCCAAGGACATCACCAACGCTGGCGCGAGGAAGTTGACCACATGCCCACAGAATGCCCAAAAACCCATCGGTGCCGCTTGTTTTTGAAAAAATGACATCGATTTTATAATCGCCTTCATGGCAGTCTGGGCGCTCGGCATCAATCACCACACGGCTCCGCTCGATTTGCGCGGGCGGTTTGCGTTTGCGCTCGACCAATTGCGGCCCACTTTGCAGGGTTTTCGGGCTGCGCTGGGGCACCAGCCCGAGGCCACACTGCTGTCCACCTGCAACCGCACGGAGATTTATTGCGCCGCGCAAGAGACTGCGCTGGACGACACCGTGCAGTGGCTGGCCCGCACCGGTGGCGTGAGCCCGCAGGAATTGCTGGATCACGCCTACGTGCTGCGTGAAGGCGAGGCGGCACGCCACGCCTTTCGCGTGGCCAGCGGACTCGACAGCATGGTGCTGGGCGAAGCGCAGATTTTGGGCCAGCTCAAGGACGCGGTGCGTGTGGCCGACGAGGCGGGGGCCTTGGGCACCACGCTGCACCAATTGTTTCAACGCTCGTTTGCCGTGGCCAAACAGGTGCGCAGTTGCACCGAAATCGGTGCCCACTCCATCAGCATGACCGCCGCTGCCGTGCGGCTGGCGGGCCAACTGTTTGAGGATCTGAAAGCCATCAAGGTGCTGTTTGTGGGCGCGGGCGAGATGATTGAGCTGGCCGCCACCCACTTTGCCGCCAAACAACCCAAAAGCATGGCGATTGCCAACCGCACGCTGGAACGCGGCGAGGCGCTGGCCAGCCGCTTTGGGGCCGAGGTGCTGCGCCTGTCCGATCTGCCCGAACGGCTGCACGAATTCGATGCCATTGTGAGCTGCACCGCCTCTACACTGCCGCTGATCGGCTTGGGCGCGGTGGAACGTGCTCTGAAAAAACGCAGACACCGCCCCATGTTCATGGTGGATCTGGCGGTGCCGCGCGACATCGAAGTCGAAGTCAAAGCACTGGACGACGTGTACCTCTACACCGTGGACGATCTGGCCAGCGTGGTGCAAACCGGCAAAGACCACCGCCAGGCCGCCGTGGCACAAGCCGAGGCCATCATCGATGCTGGGGTACAAAGTTTTGTGCATTGGATGGACCAGCGCAACCCGCAAGCGGGCGTGGTCGGGCTGATCCAGCAACTGCACCAGCAGACCGAACAGTGGCAACAGGCCGAGCTGGCCAAAGCCCGCAAACGCCTGGCCAAGGGCGACGACGTGAACACCGTGCTCGAAGCCTTGGCGCGTGGTCTGACCCAGAAGATGCTGCATGGCACCCTGGCCGAACTGCACGCAGGGGATGCTGCCCAACGCCAAGCCACCGCCGACACCGCCACACGCTTGTTTCTGCGCGGAGCCCTCCCCCCTGAACCCCGCGCCCACCGATGAAACCCTTTATCCGCGACACCCTGGAACGCCAGCGCCTGCGTCTGCACGAACTCGATGCCTTGCTCAGCGCCCCGGATGCCACCGGCGACATGGAACGCTTTCGGCAACTGACGCGCGAACACGCCGACACCGATGCCGTGGTGCAACCCTACCTGCGCTACCTGCAACGCGAAGCCGACCTGCGCGAAGCCCAGCACATGGCCCAAGACAGCGATGCCGACATGGCCGCCATGGCGCAAGAGGAAATCGAGCAAGCCCAAACCGATCTGGCCGCGTTGGAGCAGGAACTGCACACCCTGCTGCTGCCCAAAGACCCCGACGACGCACGCAACGCCTTCCTAGAAATTCGTGCCGGTACCGGTGGGGACGAAGCCGCATTGTTTGCGGGGGACTTGGCCCGGATGTACACCCGCTACGCCGAACGGCAAGGCTGGCGCGTCGAAACCATCAGCGAATCACCCGCTGAACTGGGCGGCTACAAGGAAGTGGTGCTGCGCGTGGTGGGCCAGCAGCCGTATGGCAAGCTGCGCTTCGAGTCGGGCGGCCACCGCGTGCAACGCGTGCCCGTGACCGAAAGCCAAGGCCGCATCCACACCAGCGCCTGCACCGTGGCCGTGATGCCGGAACCGGATGAAACCGAAGCCATCCGGCTCAACCCCGCCGATCTGCGCATCGACACCTTCCGCGCCAGCGGTGCGGGGGGCCAGCACATCAACAAAACCGATTCCGCCGTGCGTGTCGTCCACTTGCCCACCGGCATCGTAGCCGAGTGCCAAGACGGGCGCAGCCAGCACAGCAACAAGGCCAAGGCGCTGCAAGTGCTGCAAGCCCGCATCCAAGAAAAAGAACGCAGCGAACGCGCCGCCAAAGAAGCCGCCGAACGCAAAGGTCTGATCGGCAGCGGCGACCGCAGCGACCGCATCCGCACCTACAACTTTCCGCAGGGCCGCCTGACCGACCACCGCATCAACCTCACGCTGTACAAGTTGCTGCAATTGATGGAAGGCGACTTGGACGAGGTGCTGCACGCCCTGCAACTGGCACGCGGGGCCGAGCTGATGGCGGAACTGGAACACAGCGCCAGCCAAAGCGCACACGGGGCGTTGGCGTGAGCGCCACCCCTACCGTCCAAGCCGCTCTGCAACACGCCCGCCAGCACGGGCTGGAACGGCTGGACGCGCAAGTGCTGCTGCTGCACCTGCTGGGCCGTTCCCCGCACGACCGCGCCTGGCTGCTGGCGCACGACACCGATACCCTGCCCGCCGACACCGCCGCCACCTTTGTTACCCTGTGCCAGCGCCGACTTCAAGGTGAACCTGTGGCCTACCTGACCGGCCAACGTGAGTTCTACGGCCTGCCCTTGCACGTGGATGCTCGTGTGCTCGACCCCCGACCCGATACCGAAACTTTGGTCGATTGGGCACTGGATGTGCTGGCCGATCACGCCCACCCCACCGTGCTGGACTTGGGCACCGGCAGCGGTGCGATTGCGCTGGCCTTGCAACAGCAACGGCCCGACGCACACGTCTGGGCCGTGGATGCCAGCACAGATGCCTTGAGCGTGGCCCACGCCAACGCACAGCGGTTGCATCTGCCCGTACGGTTTTTGCATGGGCATTGGCTGGAACGCTGGCAGCCCTTCCCAGCGGCCGCCAATGCCACGGACCAGCCTGCACCCCAAAGCACTGACACTCACCCTGCCACACCCCCGCCGCGCTTTGACCTCATCGTCAGCAACCCGCCCTACATCTGCCACGACGACCCGCACCTGGCGGCGCTGACGCACGAACCCTTGCAAGCCTTGGCCAGTGGCCCCGACGGGCTGGACGACCTGCGCACCATCGTGGCACAGGCTACCGCACACTTGTTGCCAAGCGGCTGGTTGCTGCTGGAACACGGTTGGGATCAGGCCGATGCCGTGGCCGCCTTGCTGCAAGCGCGCGGCTACGGGCCCGCCCAGCATCGGCACGACCTAGCCGGGCACGTGCGCTGCACCGGTGCCCGCTGGCTGGGGGCAGCACCGACACCCCTGACCCCGTCCCAAGGTTAAGACCACCCCAGCCCCAAGCAAGCGGGCTGTGCTTCGGGCTTGCCGCACCCGCGCAGCGGTGCTACCATGCGGCCCATGCAACGCTTGGCAGGCTCCCTTTCTGGTGTGTCCTTCCGCTTTCCTGCTGTGGCCCTCACGTTGATGGAGCACTTGGCCGGAGAGCGCGCTTTTGCGCGCGTGCAGTGGTTGCACAAGCCCGTCGCACATTCCTGAGCCCGGCGATCCTCCTCCCCCTCCCCCTCCCCGTTTTCTGTCAGCGCAGACCACCGATCGCCGGGCCCCATCACAGCGCATAGGCGTGCCACCGGCCTGCGGGCCGGGTGCGCTACGCCGCAACGATGGAACCGCGACATGCAATCCCCTTCTTTTTCCGAACGCGTACTTACCGAGCTCGATCACGCCCGCCTGAGCAAACTCCACACCCCCCAGCTGCCCGAGGACTTGGCCGACGAGCTGCAAGCGGTCGATCTGGTCCCCTCGCAGGACGTAGCTCCCGACGTCGTCACCATGAACTCCGAGGTCGAGCTGGTGCTGCCCGGCCAAGCTGTGCGCCAGCGCCTGACGCTGTGCTACCCGCGTGACGCGCAAATCGGCGCCGGGCGCATCTCGGTGCTCTCGCCCATAGGCGCGGCGCTGCTGGGGCGGCGCGTGGGCGATACCGTCCACTGGCGCATGCCCAACGGCGAGCCGTGCCAGGCCGAACTGGCCGCGATCGTGTTCCAGCCCGAAGCCGCTGGCGACTACACGCGCTGAAAGGGCCAGGCGATGATGCAACACACCCTGACCGCGCCCACCCCCCTGGGCCACAGCAGTGCGTTGGTTGGCCCGATGGAGCTGACCAAACGCTTCTTGCGCGCCAAGAACCCGTGCGCCAACGGCTTTCGCTGGTTCGTGCGCCACATCGAGGACGGCGTGAGCTACCAGCAGGCGCTGAACACGCTCGTGCAGGCCGGGCGCGTGGACGACGCGTGCTGGCTGCTGCAGCAGTTTGGCCCCACCGACGAGGTGCTGGAGCTGGAACACCTGCAAGCCGATGCCATCGTGTTTGCGGGCAGCCTGCACATCCGCAAGAACATCGAAGTGGGCACGCTGCTGCGCACCGGGCAACACATCCGCGCCGGGGGCAGCGTGCGCGTGGGGCAGCAGCTGCACGCCGGGGGCGACCTGTGGAGCGACGGCGGCGTGCGCTGTGACGGCCCGCTGCACACCGGCGGCAACCTG
>JBLIZX010000359.1:0-10705 GCA_048860285.1 Macromonas sp.
GAAGGTCAGTCAGGCAGAAAACAGGTTGGTTCGCTTTCATTCGCCAGTCTTTGGTCCGCGCAATGCGCCGGTCACGATCGTCGAGTTTTTTGACCCCGCGTGCGAGACCTGCAGAGCGTTCTATCCCATCGTCAAGGACATCCTCAAGCAGTACCCGAACGACGTGCGACTAGTGCTGCGATACGCCCCCTTCCATCCGGGCTCTGATGAAGTAGTCAAGCTTCTGGAAGCCGCCAAACGACAAGACAAATACCTGCCTGTGCTAGAGGTGGTGTTGGCCACTCAACCGCAATGGGCCGACCACGGTAAACCCAACATCGATCTGGCGTATCGCGCAGCGCAGGAGGCAGGCCTGGACATCGAGAAGGCGAAAAAAGACGCCCTGACACCCGAAATCGAGGCGGTTTTGAAGCAGGACATCGAGGACCTGACCTCCTTGAATGTCACCAAAACGCCAACTTTCATCATCAATGGTCGCAGCCTGCCAACTTTTGGTGACAAGCAGTTGAAGGCCCTCGTCGCCGAAGAAGTGACCAAAGCCAGGAAGTGACATGACACAGCGCTTGTCACCTGTACCGTCGCAACCGACCTCCAGCCGTCGGCGTTTTGTGCAGATAGCCTTTGGTTGCGTAGCCGGTGTCCCTGCGCTGATGGCCTGTTCACCAGATGTGGCCAAATTCAAGAGTACCGACGTGACCGGTGCCACTTTTGCAGAGAACCTTCGGCTCAAGGATCAATACGGTAGCGTGAGAACGCTCAAGGACTTCAACGGCAAGATCGTGGTGGTCTTCTTCGGGTACACGCAATGTCCGGATGTCTGCCCTACATCGATGGCCACCATGGCGGAGGTCAAGCGCTTACTGGGTGCTCAGGGCGACCTGCTGCAGGTGCTCTTCATCACGGTGGACCCCGAACGGGATACCCAGCCATTGCTGAAGGAGTACATGGCAAGCTTTGACCCGGGCTTTCTGGCCCTGCGGCCAGGGCCTGACGAACTCAAGAGCGTCGCGGCCGACTTCAAGAGCTACTTCAAGAAGGTCCCGGGATCGACCCCGACCTCGTACACCATGGACCACTCGGCAGGGAAGTACATCTTCGACACCGAAGGTCGGGCTCGCTTGTTTTCCCCCTACGGAACCGACGCCATCACGATCGCATCGGACATCAAGATCCTTTTGTCCGCCGTCTGAGGCTCTCCTTTTGACGCCTCGATGAAGCCACCCACTGTAATGTCATGAAGCCTGCTTACCTGCCCTCACTGAAAACACTGATCCAGAGCTACCGGCGACCTCTGATGGGGGCGTTGGGCACGTTGATGCTGGGTACGGGTGTCGTGGCCTTTGGCATCTCACCAGCCTTGCCCGATGCAGCTCAGCTGCCAGTTCGGCAAGTGGTGGAGCCTGTGGCTGCTTCTGTTGCGGTGCCTGAATTCACAGGGTCGAGCCCTGAGTTTCTCGTTCATCAATCTCAGACCACCCGTCGTAATGACTCTGTCCAGACCCTGCTCAGGCGGCTGGGCATTGATGATCGCGATGCACAGATGTTTCTCGCCCGCGATGCCACATCTCGCCTGCTGCTGACGGGCGCGCCCGGCAAACTGGCCTCTGTCACCAGAACCCCCGCGGGGCGTCTGAAAACCTTGTCGGTGCGCTGGGTGGACGCGAACAACCAGCGCGTCAGCCGACTGGTGGTGCAGCGGCAAAACGGCGAGTACACCTCTCGGCTCGAACAGCCGACACCTCGGCGTCTGGTTCAGTTCGGTTCGCTGACTCTTCGCTCCTCGTTCTATGCAGCCACCGAGCAGGCCGGCATTCCGGATGCCATCGCTGAACAGGCGTTAGAGGCCTTTGCCGGGGACATCGACTTCCAGCGCGATTTGCCACGAGGGGCACGCTTCAGCATGGTTTACGAAGCGTTTGAGCTGGATGGAGAGATCCTGTTCACCGGACAATTGCTGGGTGCCGAAATCCAGAGCGGCAAGCAGACTCATCAGGCCATGTGGTATCAGGCACCAGGCAAGACCGGCGAATTCGTCAGCCTGGATGGTTCGAGTCAGCGACGGGCTTACTTGGCCTCCCCGTTGGCGTTCTCCAGGATCACCAGTTCATACGGACCACGCATCCACCCGGTATTGGGGGAACAGAAAGCCCACAAGGGAACGGATTACGGGGCACCCGCCGGAACTCCGATTCGGACTGTCGCCGACGGTGTGGTGACCTTTTCGGGTTGGCAAGGTGGATATGGCAACTACGTGGTGATTCGACATCCCGATCAGGCAGCCACCGCTTATGCCCATCTCGGACGCATCGCCGTCCGGCGCGGACAGCGCGTGGAGCAAGGCCAGACTATCGGCACGGTTGGTTCGACCGGAACGGCCACGGGGCCAAACCTGCACTTTGAATACCTCGTCAAGGGCGAGCGTACCAACCCGTCGCGGATCGCTAGCAATTCATCGGCATCGACCGTTGTGATCCCGAACCTGCCAGGCTTCAAAAAGGAAGCAAAAGCCATACGGGAACAGCTCATTGTGGCTGCCTCTGTCGCCCAATCCAACGCACAGTGACCCGAAGACGGGTAAACGTGACCTTGCTCCTATTAAAACCCACGGAATATTAAACTTCCATTGCCACTATGAAAACACTGCTGCTTTACATCGCCACTGCCATCACAGAGATGGTTGGTTGCTACTTGCTGCTGCTGTGGCTGCGCGGTCAAGACACAGATTGGCTGCTATTACCAGCAGCGGCCTTTAGCCTTGCCGCGTTTGCCTGGCTGCTCACCTTGCATGCAGCTCCGTCCGGACGGGTCTATGCAGCCTATGGGGGAGTTTACGTGGCGGTGGCGCTGGGCTGGCTGTGGTCGGTGGACGGCATCCGCCCCAGCAGCTGGGATCTGGTGGGTGTGGTCGTAACTCTCGCAGGCATGGCGATCATTGCGTATCAGCCTCGCTTGTGAAACATAGAACCTGCCGTCCCATCGTTTACCCAAGCACGAGGGCTTGTAGCGCGCCGACCATCAGCGTCAATCGACCCCACTAGAGCGTGTTATGAACTTTGACCGGCGCCCAAGAGCATCACGGCCTTGGGCAGCATGAGGATGGCGAACACCACGAAATGCAGCGATGCCAGCACTTCCGGCATGCGCTCGAAGTCGCGTGAGAGACGGCGAAAGCGTGCCAGCCAGGCAAAGCTGCGCTCGACCACCCAGCGTCGCGGCAGCAGCACGAAGCCCTTCTTCGCCTCGGGCAGCTTGACCACGCGCAACTCAATGCCCGTCGCCGCCGCATCCTCCTTGGCCTGCTCGCCCGTGTAGCCTTGGTCGGCCCAAGCGACCTCGACCGTCTCGCCCGTAGCCCGCTGCACGGCTTCGCACAGTTGCTTGACTTGTGAGCGTTCCTGCTCGTTGGCAGGCGTGACCGTCAACTCGATGAGATGGCCCAGCGTGTCCACAGCCATGTGCACCTTGGAGCCCTTGCGGCGCTTGTAGCCGTCGTAGCCCGCGCGCGGGCCGCTCTCGCAAGTGCTTTGCAGCGTGCGTCCATCAAGGACCACGGCGCTGGGCTGCTCCTGGCGCCCCTGGCCCGCACGGATGATGCCGCGCATGTCGCTCACCAGCGCCTCGAAACAGCCCGCATCGCTCCAGCGCCGAAACTGCTGGTACACGGCGGCCCACGGCGGGAAGTCATGGGGCAGCATGCGCCACGGTGCTCCTGCACGAGCCAGCCAGCGCAGCGCATTGAACACCTCGCGCGGGCTGTGCTCGCGCTGCGGCGCGTCCTCCTTCATCAGCGTGAGGTACGGTGCCACGAAGGCCCATTCGTCTTCGGACAAATCACTCGGATACGGCTTCCTGCTCATCCCGCAAGCATAGGACAGCCCCGCACTACGGGTGAAAGTCCATAACACGCTCTAGCTTCATACCCCGTATTTAGTTCAGCGTCGCAGCAACCGCAAACCGTTGAACACGACCAACAGACTGGCGCCCATATCGGCGAACACCGCCATCCACATCGTGGCTTGTCCCGTGAATGTCAGGACCAGGAACACCGCCTTGATGCCCAAGGCCAACGCGATGTTCTGCACCAGTATGGTTCGGGTGGCGCGTGACAAACGCACAAAGCGCGCGATCTTGTTCAAGTCATCGTCCATGAGTGCCACGTCGGCCGTCTCGATTGCCGTGTCGGTACCCGCTGCGCCCATGGCAAAACCGATGTCGGCACGCGCCAGGGCCGGGGCATCATTGATGCCGTCGCCCACCATCCCTACCTTGCCGCTGCGCGCGTAGCCTTCGACGGCACGCAGCTTGTCCTCCGGCAGTTGGTCGCCGAAGGCTTCGTCAATCTGGACCTGGGCCGCGATGGCGCGCGCGGTGTGCGCGTTGTCGCCAGTCAGCATGACGGTCTTGATGCCCAACTCGTGCAGCGCCCGGATCGCGTGGCGGCTGCTGTCCTTGACCGTGTCGGCCACGGCGAACAGAACCAGTACGCGCTCGCCATCAGTGAGCAGAATGACCGTCTTGCCTTGCTCCTCCAGTCTGCCCAGCTGCGCTTCCAGGGTAGGCGAACATACACCCAGCTCATGAATCAGCCGATGGTTGCCGAGCTGGTACAGCACGCCGGCAACCGTTCCACGCACCCCTCGCCCAGGAATGGCGGCGAAGTCGGCTACCTCCAGCAGGGGGGTGCCGTTTTCTCGGCCGGCGACAGCAATGGCATGAGACACGGGGTGATCGGATCGCGCCGCGAGACTGGTGGCGATACGAACTGCATCCAGCCCGGCCGGTGCGTCCAGCAACGCGGTATCGGTCAACGCCGGTTTGCCGTGCGTGATGGTGCCGGTCTTGTCGAAAGCCAGCCAAGCGAGCTTGTGGCCTTCTTCGAGATAGACACCGCCCTTGATCAAGATGCCATGACGGGCGGCTGCCGCCAGGCCGCTGACGATGGTCACGGGCGTCGAAATGACCAGGGCGCACGGGCAGGCAATGACCAACAGCACCAGCGCCCGGTAGATCCAGTCGTACCAGACACCGTCAAGCAGCAACGGGGGCACCAGCGCCACCGCTAGGGCGAAGGCAAACACCGCCGGCGTGTACCACCTGGCAAATTGATCAACAAAGCGCTGGGTGGGGGCGCGTGCGCCTTGCGCTTCCTCGACCGCGTGAATGATGCGCGCCAGCGTCGAATGCGTGGATTCAGTCGTGACCTGGTATTCGAAGGAGCCGGACTGGTTAATAGTTCCGGCGAAGACGCTGTCACCGACCGACTTCTCGACCGGCAGGCTCTCGCCAGTGATGGGTGCCTGGTTGACACTCGACCGTCCGATTGTGAGCACGCCGTCGAGGGCGATGCGTTCTCCCGGCTTGACGCGCACGGTCTGGCCGATGGCCACGGTCTTGACCGGCACATCGGCCCAGCTGCCGTCCGCCTGTTGCACCGTTGCCCGTTCCGGCGTGAGTTGCACCAGGTTGCGGATGGCATTTCGTGCCCTATCCAGCGACTTGGCTTCGATCCACTCGGCGATGGTGAACAACACCATCACCATGGCCGCTTCCGGCCATTGTCGCAGCAGTACTGCGCCGGTGACGGCAATGCTCATCAGGGCGTTGATATTGAGATTGCCGTGACGCAAGGCGATCCAGCCCTTTTGATAGGTGCCGATACCGCTGAGGGTGATCGCGATGAGTGCCAGCAGCGCGACCAGCCATTCCGGCCCGGCGAGCCAGTACGCGATTTCCGCCCCCACGGCGGCCATGCCGGCCAGGGCCATCGGCCACCAGGGCTTGCTGACCGGCGCGCTAGCTACGGCAGCGCCCTCCATCGTTTCGGTCGTCATGCCGAGGTCACGGATGGCGTCATCTATGGCGGACAGGGCATCGTGCCGATGTACCACGGTCAGCACGCGCTGCATCAGATTGAATTCCAGGCCGCGCACAGCGGCCATGCCGCCGAGCTTCTTGCGGATCAGGGCTTCTTCGGTCGGGCAATCCATCTGGGCAATGCGCAGACGGGTCAGCGTGTAGCCGGCTGGAATATGGGTCATGACCTGGCTGTCGGCATCCGAGGTCGGCATTTGCGGCGGTCTGCCTGAGCAGCATTCCTGGCCATGCGGGTCGTGGTGATGATCTTGTGCATGGTCATGCTGATCATGCGAGTGATCGTGGCTGCAAGCGGGATGAGTAGGCGTCGTCTTGGCGGGGCGGTCGGTCATAGTGCGAAACCATTGTCGGAACATGGCGTATTTCACACCCTGAAGTCACTACAGGGTCAAGTGACTTAAAGTAGGCCCATGAAAATCGGTGAACTTGCGCAGATCGCACAGTGCACGGTGGAGACCGTGCGCTACTACGAAAAGGAAGGACTGTTGCCCGCCCCGGCGCGCACGGTCGCCAACTACCGCAGCTACAGCAATGCTCAGGTTGACCGGCTGCGCTTCATCCGCAACTGCCGCGCGCTGGACATGACGCACGAGGAAATCCGCACGCTGCTGGGCTTTATCGACCAGTCAACAGGCGATTGTGGTGTCGTCAACCAGCTACTCGACGAGCACATCGCCCACGTCGATGTGCGGATAAATGAGCTGTTCCAGCTCAAGCAGCAACTCAGCGAGCTACGTCAGCGTTGTCAAAGCGAGCAGGCCATGGACGCCTGCGGCATTTTGCAGGGACTGGCGGCGATGGAAGCAGAGCCAAGGCATGAACGACATACCCACCTCGGGTGATCTAGACAGTGCAAACGACTCCTGACATTCCGTGCAGTCGTCTTCTGAAAACGACACGCCCGGCCCGGTGAAGATGCCAAAGAAGGTTCTCGGAACCCGTTCTCACCTCGACCGAGGTCGAACGACGAGTTTCGAGAACCAGGGCCTGTGTTGGCCGCTCGGCGCGGCTCCAGGGCATCACCAGTCCCACAGCAGGCACGCGCCGTCCGCTAGAGTGCTTTAAATTCCGTTTTCTGAGACGACCCCTTATTTCACATAATGGGGGCGTTTCAGAATTCGGACAAAATCGTACGCTAGGGGTTGCGCGAAGTTTTTGCCTGCGTCGTTTTTTTGAACTTGGATTGGGTATCAAAGCGCAGGCGCTGGTTGATCTTTTTTCCTCAAGTGCAAACTTGCGCTACGCTGGCCAGCGTCGAAAGACACCGGGTTTGACGGCCCGAAACATCAAAAGGTGCAGCAGCATGTGACTGTCCCAGTCCAATGGATGGGGGTGGTGGCGTTTGTCTTGCAATGCAGAAAGGCTTTGACACCAGAGGGGTGTGGCTCTACAGTGCCAACAAGGCCGCTTTCAACACAGCCACAGCGAATCAAAAGCACCAACAGCCACCGATTTGCCCCCCTTGTTTGGCCGGTTGCTGGCTGGCTTTTAACATCAACACACTTCACAGGAGACTCGCCATGGCGATGGTTATTAGCGGCAACATGAACCGGTACTCAGTCCAAGCGGCAGCGGCAGCCGCATCGGCAGCGGCACAGCGCAATACGTCCCCCATGCAGCGGCTACAGCCGGGCACGCGGGTCAACAGCGCGCAAGACGACACGGTGGGGCGGGCGATAGAGGATCGCTTGGCATCGGCCATCTCCTCCAAGCGCGTGGGCACCGCACAAGACAGTGCTGCTCAGCAGGGCAACGCTAACGTTCTTGAAGCGCAGCTCTCCACCGTGGGTCTGGGGGCGGTCAGCCAGACAGGCGAGACTGCAACATCATCTAACGGCACCCAAGGCAGCCCTATGGGCGGTGGGCGCGCTATCGGCGCTTACCAAAAAAATATGATGGTAGGGAACATGCTCCCGCCAACCGAGTCGGATGACCTGTCGGCCTGGATAAAGGAAACGCGGGCCATGCAGGAGGAAACAACGGCCCAGGTAAGAAAGAAGCTGGAGGAAAGGGCTGCCCTCCTCCAAACAAATCTGATCTGATAGAGGACAAGGAACTGCTATCCGGGGTCGCTGTAGAAAACGGAATTTAAAGTACGTTGAGCCAACCTGGTCGATCCGATCTGCACCGGCCAAGTCTGACCGGTGAATCACTTCACCACGGCCCAACCCCACCGGGTGAGGGTATGTGATGCCTGGCCCTCACCCACGGTGAGGCAAAGTGGGTGCGGTGGCTTGTGCCGTGTGGCACCACCGGGCAAGAGACACGCGGTGCAACCGGCATCACCATGAAGCAACCACCGGTAGAAACCGACCCTCCTTCTGGCAGTCGGCAGTCTTATTGGGTTTCCAAGGACATTTGCGCACCAGCTAAGCCTTGACCCTGACCGACAGCCCTTGCTTGTGCTGTCTCCATAGCCTCCAGACGACCGTAAGCGTCCGCCCAACCCCCTACTTGACCGGAGTCAAGTTCAGGGGCAGGCGGCGGTGGGTGCTGCAGGCTGCCAGCGGTGGGGCAGCAGGCAGGCGATGTCGGCCTGCTTGGTGGTGGGCAGGCGCGCCATGACGTCGCGCAGGTACGCGTAGGGGTCGTGGCCGTTCATGCGGGCCGACTGAATAAGGCTCATGATGGCTGCGGCGCGCTGGCCCGAGCGCAGCGAGCCGGCAAAGAGCCAGTTTTTGCGCCCCAGCGCAATGGGGCGCATCTGGTTCTCGGCCCAGTTGTTGTCGATGGGCCAGTGGCCGTGGTCGGCAAAGCGCGTGAGCGCGGCCCAGCGGCGCAGGCTGTAGTCCAGCGCCTTGGCTATTGCCGAGCCATCGTGGACTTGCTGGCGTTGCAGCTGCATCCACTGCTGTAACGCATCCAGAATGGGGCGCGAGTGCTGCTGGCGCAAGGCCAGGCGTTGTGCGGCATCGAGCTCTTTGGCCTGGCGCTCCACGTCGTAAAGTTTGCCGATTTGCTCCAACGCAAACCCCGCCAGTTGGCTTTTGTTGGCCGCGTGCAGCTCGAAGAACTTGCGCCGCGCGTGTGCCATGCAACCCAGCTCAGTGACGTTGTTCTGGGCAAAGGTCTGCTTGTAGCCCGAGTAGTCGTCGCACACCAGCGCACCCGACCAGTCGCCTAGGAACTGGCGCGCGTGTTGGCCTGAACGTGATGCGCAAAAGTCGTACACCACGGCGCGCACATCGCCCAGCACGTTGGCGGTGTAGGCCCACAGGTAGGCGCGCTCGGTCTTGCCTTTGCCCGGCGAGAGCATCTGCACAGGGGTCTCGTCGGCGTGCAGCACGCTGCCCTGCAGCAGTTCGTCTTTCAAGGCATCGACCAGGGGCTGCAATTGCACGCCGCAACTGCCCACCCATTGCGCCAGGGTCGAGCGCGAGAGCTCCACGCCGCTGCGCGCAAAGATGCCCTGCTGGCGGTACAGCGGCAGGTGGTCGGCGTACTTGGCCACCAGCACGTGCGCCAGCAGGCCCGCGCTGGCCAGGCCTTTGTCGATGATGTGCGCGGGCACTGGCGCTTGTTCGATGGTCTCGCAGGCGCGACACACCCACTTACCCCGGATGTGGCGTTCCACGCTGAAGACACCGGGCTCGTAATCGAGCCGTTCGCTCACGTCCTCACCGATGCGTTTCATCTCGCAGCCGCAGTCGCAGCGCGTCTGGGCCGGTTCGTGGTGGATGTCGCGCCGGGGCAGGTCGGCGGGCAGGGCTGCGCGTCGGGCAGCCTGCGGTTGGGCTGGGGTGGGTGCGGCGCTGGGCTGGAGTTGACGCAGTTTGTCTTCGAGTGCCTGCAAATCGGCATCGATGGTTTCCTCCAGCTCGCGCTGCTGCTCGGGGCTGCGCAGGTGGCGCTCGCTTTGCAGCGCAAACTTCAAACGCCGCAACACCGCTATCTCGTGCGTGAGCAACTCGATGAGCTGCTGCATCTCCTGCATCTGGCGCGACATGCCCGTCACCAGCTCGCGCAACTGTGCCGCATCGAGCACGTCGAGGTTGTCGGGGGCGGTCAGCGTGGCCATCATGTCGGCGCGCAGTATAGACGCATCGCCTACACCAGCCGTATCGCACCCCCCGGCCCCACGCGCTGCCAGGGCAACCCCAGCACCAGCACATCAAGTTGCTCACGCGTGAGTGCCACCTGCGGCCCCGCCTCCTCACCCGCCCAGACAAAGCGGCCCCGGTGCAGCCGCCGCACCGCCAGCCAGATGCCAATACCATCGTGCACCAGCACTTTGAGCCGGTTGCCACTGCGGTTGGCAAACACGTAAGCGTGGTGCGGTTGCGCCGCGCCAAACACCCCCACCACGCGCGCCAGCACGCTGTCGATGCCCGCACGCATGTCCAGTGGCGCCGTGGCCAGCCAGATGGCCTCCACCCGTATCACGCCAGCACCCCACGCAGCCACGTCGCGCAATCGGCCGCCGCGCCCACCGGCCAGCGCACCTTGAGCACCACCTCGCCCCGCTGCAGTTCCACTTCGATGTTCGAGGGCTGGGCGCGCAGCTCAGGCACCGGTGTCGGCAACGGCAGGGGCAGCGCGACAAAGCCCGCCACCGGGGCTGCACCGCCCACCGCTATCCCTGCCGCCTGTTGCCATTTGTAGACCAGGCTGGCGTGGATGCCGTGCTCCCGGGCAACGGCGGCAACCGATGTTGCGCCATGCTGGCACTGGCCCAGCACGCGGGCCTTGAACTCGGCGCTGTAGTGCCGACGCAGTGTCGGCGGCGAAGATGGCTGTGAAAGTCTTGGCATAGGTACCCATCAAGGAAATGATGGGCGCCATGGTCTCGCATCTCACCCCAAAATCACAGATGACTTTGCCGCACGCTTAC
>JBLIZX010000360.1:0-9066 GCA_048860285.1 Macromonas sp.
GTACAAGCCGACCTGGAACAACGCCTGCAAGCCCGCTTGCTGGGCGTGTGCGATGGCGTGGAAGAACACTACTACGCCATCAGCACCGAACGCAAAGTGGGCCACCCGCTGGTGCAGCAACTGCTGCAAGCGGCCACGACCGCCACACTGGCCAAAGCCTAAAATAGCCCATCTCATCCATATTTACTGGGGTTCGGCGTGTGGCCGGGCCTGCTGCGCACCTTTCCATGCAAGACCAATACAACCACCTCGCGGTAGAACGCGCCGCACACGACCACTGGACGGCCCGCGATGCCTACCGCGTGAGCGAAGACAGCCACAAGCCCAAGTACTACGCGTGCTCCATGCTGCCCTACCCCAGCGGCAAGCTGCACATGGGCCATGTGCGCAACTACACCATCAACGACATGATCACGCGCCAGCTGCGCATGAAGGGCTACAACGTCCTCATGCCCATGGGCTGGGACGCGTTTGGCCTGCCCGCTGAGAACGCCGCCCTGAAAAACAAGGTACCCCCGGCACAGTGGACGTATTCCAACATCGCGTACATGAAGCAGCAGATGCAAGCCATGGGCCTGGCCATTGACTGGAGCCGCGAGATTGCCACTTGCCAGCCCGAGTACTACAAGTGGAACCAGTGGCTGTTTTTGAAGATGCTGGAAAAAGGCATTGCCTACCGCAAAACCCAAGTGGTGAACTGGGACCCCGTGGACCAGACCGTGCTGGCCAACGAGCAGGTGATCGACGGGCGTGGCTGGCGCACCGGCGCACCGGTAGAAAAGCGCGAGATTCCGGGCTACTACCTCAACATCACCGCTTACGCCGACGAACTGCTGCAACACGTGCAGTTGGGCAACGAACAGGCCACGCTGGACGGCTGGCCCGACAAGGTGCGCCTGATGCAGGAAAACTGGATCGGCAAGAGCGAGGGCGTGCGCTTTGCCTTCCCGCACCAGATTCGGGGCCACAACGGCAACCTGATCGGTGACGGCAAGCTGTACGTGTTCACCACCCGTGCCGACACCATCATGGGCGTGACCTTCTGCGCGGTGGCGGCGGAACACCCGCTGGCACTGCACGCCGCCGAAGGCAATCCGGCACTGACCGCCTTTATTGAAGAATGCAAGACCGGCGGCACCACCGAAGCCGAGCTGGCAACGCAAGAGAAAAAAGGCATGCCCACCGGCCTGACCGTGACGCACCCACTCACGGGTGCCGAGGTGCCGGTGTGGGTGGGCAACTACGTGCTGATGAACTACGGCGACGGCGCGGTGATGGGCGTGCCCGCCCACGACGAGCGCGATTTTGCGTTTGCGCTCAAGTACGGCATCGAGATCAAACAAGTGGTTGGTTCGCCCTTGAATGCCAACGCCGCAGGGGCTGGGATGGTCGGGGGCGCGACCGACGAATCGGAGCGTGCGACTGAGGAGGGCGCGCTCACGGCCAGCGCAGCCCCGGATGCCAACGCCAAGGTATTCGACGCTACCCGCTGGCAAGACTGGTACGCCGACAAATCTGGCGCGTTGGTGTGCGTGAACTCCGGCGTACTCGATGGTCTGCCGTACAAGGCGGCGGTCAACCAAGTGGCCGAAATGCTGGCCGCCCAGGGTCTGGGCGAGAAGAAAACCACTTTCCGTTTGCGCGACTGGGGCATCAGCCGCCAGCGTTACTGGGGCACCCCGATTCCCATCATCCACTGCCCGCACCACGGCTCGGTGCCAGTGCCCGAGAAAGACCTGCCAGTGGTGTTGCCCGAAGACTGCGTGCCCGATGGCAGCGGCAACCCGCTGGTCAAGCACGAAGGCTTCCACGCCGGCGTGACCTGCCCCATCTGTGGCGAACCCGCACGACGCGAAACCGACACGATGGACACCTTTGTGGACTCGTCGTGGTACTTCTTGCGCTACTGCGACCCCAAGAACGCCGAGGCGATGGTGGCCGAGGGCGCGCAGTACTGGATGCCGATGGATCAGTACATCGGTGGCATTGAGCATGCCATTCTGCACCTGCTGTATGCGCGCTTTTGGACCAAGGTGATGCGCGACTTGGGGTTGGTCACGATCGACGAACCGTTCAAGCGCCTGCTGACACAAGGCATGGTGCTCAACCACATCTACAGCCGCCGCACCGCCAAGGGCGGCAAGGAATACTTCTGGCCGCACGATGTGGAAAACGTGCTAGATGCGGGCGGCAAGGTGGTCGGGGCCCAGCTCAAGAACGCGGTGGACAGCGCCGATGGCCTGCTGCCGGTGGGCACGCCCATCGACTACGAGGGCGTGGGCACCATGTCCAAGTCCAAGAACAACGGCGTGGATCCGCAAGACCTGATCGAAAAGTACGGTGCCGACACCGCGCGCCTGTACACCATGTTCACCGCCCCGCCCGAGGCCACGCTGGAGTGGAACGACGCGGCGGTGGAAGGCAGCTACCGCTTTTTGCGCCGGGTGTGGAACTTTGGGATCAAACTGTCGCAGCTGGACCACGGCGTGGGCAGCGCCCAGACCGAAGGCGCGCAGCAACTGGCCGATGTGGGCTTTGGCAAGGAAGCCAAGACGCTGCGCCGCGAGATCCACACCGTGCTCAAGCAGGTGGACTACGACTACCAACGCATGCAATACAACACCGTGGTGTCGGGCTGCATGAAGATGCTCAATGCGCTGGAGGACTTCAAGGCCGTGGAACAACCCGGCGGTTATGTGGCACTGATTGAAGGCTTTGGGATTTTGCTACGCTGCCTGTACCCGGCCACGCCGCACATTGCGCACGCGCTGTGGGCGCAACTGGGCTACGCCGCCGCACCGCAACTGGGCGACATGCTGGACGCGCCGTGGCCGCAAGTCGATCCTGCTGCGCTGGTGCAGGACGAGATCGAACTGATGCTGCAAATCAACGGCAAGTTGCGTGGTTCCATCCACGTGCCCGCCAGTGCCGACAAAGCCGCCATCGAAGCGGCGGCGGTGGCCAGCGAGCCGGTGCAGAAGCAAGCCAACGGTGCAGCGCCCAAAAAGGTGATTGTGGTACCGGGTCGCTTGGTCAACGTGGTGCTTTGATGCCAAACGCACGCCAGCCCGCTGCGGCGCGGCGCACACTACTGGGCGGTTTGCTCGGCGCGGGCGTGTTGCTGGGTCTAGGCGGCTGTGGCTTCAAATTGCGCGGTGTGCAAACGTTGCCGTTCCAGCGCATGCGCACCAACCTGTCGGATCAAACCGCGCTGGGCCGCACCTTGCGCGCCCAATTGCAGGCCAGCGGGGTGCAACTGGTGGGCACAGCCCCTGTGCTGCCAGGCCAGGTACCGCCGCCGGTGGACGTGGTGCTGGACGTGCTGACCGACCGGCGTGAACGCGCCGTGGTAGGCCAGACCGCAGCGGGCCAAGTGCGTGAGTTGCAGCTGCGCCAACGCTTTAAATTCCGCGTGAGCACACCGCAAGGACAAGAGTTGATTCCCGATACCGAGCTGCTGGAAGAGCGCGACCTGAGTTTCTCAGAAAGTTTGGTGCTGGGCAAAGAGGCCGAAGAGGCTTTGCTCTACCGCAACATGGAGCAGGACATTGCACGCCAAGTGATGTACCGGCTCACGGCGCTTAAAGGGCTATAACACACCGCCATGCAAGTACCTGCCGCCCAACTGGGCACCCATCTGGGGCGTGGCCTCAAGCCGCTCTACACCTTGCACGGCGACGATCCGCTGCTGGTGCAAGAAGCCGCCGACACCATCCGCGCCGCTGCGCGCGCACAGGGCCACAGCGAACGCACGGTGTTCACGGTGGCCGGGGCGCACTTTGACTGGAGCGCGGTGCAAGCCGCCGGTGGTGCTTTGAGCCTGTTTGCCGACAAGCAACTGGTGGAAATCCGCATCCCCTCGGGCAAACCGGGCAAGGAAGGCTCGCAGGTGTTGCAAACCCTGGCCGCCAACGCACCGGGCAACGATGGCACGCTGACGCTGGTGCTGCTGCCCCGGCTGGACAGTGCCAGCCTCAAAAGCGGCTGGTTCACGGCGCTGGAGGCCCACGGCGTAGCGGTCAAAATCGACCCGGTGGAGCGCGCCCAACTGCCCCACTGGATTGCCCAGCGCCTGCAACAACAGGGCCAGCACGTGGCACCCGGCGACGAAGGCCAACGCACGCTGGCGTTCGTGGCCGACCGGGTAGAAGGCAACCTGCTGGCCGCGCACCAAGAGATCCAAAAACTCGGGCTGCTTTACCCGCCGGGTGAACTGGGCTGGGAACAAGTGGAAAGCGCGGTGCTCAACGTGGCGCGCTACGACCCCTTCAAACTGGCCGAGGCGGTGCTGGACGGCCAACTGGCGCGCGCGCAACGCATGTTGGATGGCCTGCAAGCCGAAGGCGAAGCCGCTGTGCTGGTGCATTGGGCACTGGCCGACGACATCCGCAGCCTGTACCACGTCAAACGCGCGTTGGCAGGGGGCAAGCCGTTGCCGATGGCATTGCGCGAACAACGTGTATGGGGCCAAAAAGAAAAACGCTTTGAGCGCGTGTTGCCGCGCCTCTCAGGCCCGCAACTGGCGCAGTGGCTGCAAGATGCGCACACGGTGGACGGTATTGTCAAAGGGCTGAAATACCCCGGCTGGCCGGTAGAGCCGTGGCAGGCGTTACACCGGCTCGCGCTGGGGGTGTGCCGCGCCTGCGCACGCTGAGAGCACGCCTTCGGACAATTGCAGTTGGCGCTGCATGGCGTAGCGAAAATCGCTGGGCGACAACCCGGCGTGCTCACGGAACACGCGGCTGAAGTGCGCCGCGTTGTTGAAGCCCCATGAGAACGCAATCTCGGTGATGGTGCGACCTGTGTGTTGCGGATTTTTCAGGTCGCGCATACAAGCTTGCAGGCGGCGGCGCAGAATGTAGTGCGCCAGTGTGTCTTCCTCGTCGGCAAAGGTTTTGTGCAACAGGCGTTTGCTGCAATTGAGCGCCAGCGCGATGCGGTCAATGGACAGGTGCGGGTCACGCAGGTGGCGGCCAATGAAGTCGCGGATGCGGTCTTTGAACGCTTCCATTTGCGTGGCCGGGGTGCTGCGCCCTGCCAACTCTTGCAAAGACAGGCTAACCAGTTCCACGATCAAATCGCCCGCGCCGCGTGCGGCAGCTTCGGTCATGGCGGGCAGCTCCTGAAAGGTGCTACGCATGGTTTCCAGCGCCACCCGTGAGATACCGGTGGCCCCACCCACATGCCGCCCCATCAGCGCGTCCAAACGCAAGCCGCGCTCCACCAGCGGCTCTTTGGGCAGCATCACGATCAGGTGCTCGGTGCGCTCGGGGTTGGCCACTTCGTAGCTGCCGGTGGTGTCGTAAATGGCCCAGCCACCGGGGCGCACCCACGCTTGGCGGCCAAACTGCTCCAGCGCAGCACTGCCCTGCCACGGGGCCACGATTTTGAAGTAGGCGTTGTCGCTGCCGCGCGGCGGCTCGGTGCGCACCACGCGGTGGCGGTTGGCTTCCAGCCGGGTCATCACCACCTCGCCCGCGTGCGCGGTGTGCAGGCGACCATCGAACACTTGGTCACCGTAAAAGTCGGCGTGCAACCCGGCAAACAGGTGCGACATCCAGCTGCACCACGCGCTGGCGCTGTCGGCCAGCGGTACGTTGTCGGTGGAAAGTATCTGGCCCTTGTGCATGGTGTGCAAATTATGGGCCGCACCGCCCGGTACGGCAAGCGCCTTAGGGAATGTCCTAGGCGGCGTGCACGCACAGGCAAGCATACTGTGCCTTCTGAGCAAAGTACGGTGGGCCGGCTGTTTCTAACATCGGGCCGTTTGCAATTTCATGACAGAGCCACTCCACATGATCGACATCCAAATGCTGATAGGCGGTGCCCAGCGCGCCGCGGCCAACGGGGCCACTTTTGAACGCCGCAACCCGCTGGACCACAGCGTGGCCACCCGCGCGCCTGCGGCCACGGTCGAGGATGCCAAAGCTGCCGTGGAAGCCGCCGCCCAAGCGTTTCCGATTTGGTCGGCCATAGGGCCGGGCCAGCGCCGGGCGCTGTTGATGAAGGCTTCGCAAGCTTTGGAAGCCAAGGGCGAAGCCATTGCCGCCGCCATGGCCGCTGAAACGGGCGCTTCGGGCATCTGGGCGGGCTTTAACGTGCATTTGGCCGCCGACATGCTGCTCGAAGCCGCTGCCATCACCACGCAGATCAGCGGTGAGGTGATTCCGTCCAACGTGCCGGGCAACGTGGCCATGGCCGTGCGCCAGCCCGCCGGTGTGGTGCTGGGCATTGCGCCGTGGAACGCGCCGGTGATCCTGGGCGTACGCGCCATCTCGACCCCGCTGGCCTGCGGCAACACCGTGATTTTGAAAGGCTCGGAGCTGTGCCCGGCCACGCATGGCCTCATCATTGAAGCACTGCAAGAAGCCGGTTTGCCGCCCGGTGTGGTCAACTTCGTTACCAACGCCCCGCAGGACGCAGGTGCGGTGGTGGAAGCCATTGTGGCGCACCCAGCCCTGCGCCGCGTCAACTTTACCGGCTCCACCAAGGTGGGCAAGTTGATTGCACAAACCTGCGCCAAGTACCTCAAGCCCGCCGTGCTGGAACTGGGCGGCAAAGCCCCGTTGGTGGTGCTGGACGACGCCGATCTGGACGCAGCCGTGGCCGCAGCCACCTTTGGCGCATTCGCCAACTCGGGCCAAATCTGCATGTCCACCGAACGCATTGTGGTGGACAACGCCGTGGCCGACACCTTTGTGGCCAAGTTGGCCGAGCGCGCCAAGGCCCTGCCGCTGGGCGACCCGCGTTTGGGCCCGGTGGTGCTGGGTTCGGTGGTCGACCAAGCCACGGTAGACCGCTGCAACGCGCTGATCGACGACGCGCTGGCCAAAGGCGCTACGCTGGTGTGCGGTGGCAAGGCCACCAACACGCTGATGCCCGCCACGCTGCTGGACCACGTCACGCCCGAGATGCACATCTACCAGGAAGAAACCTTTGCCCCGGTCAAGGCCATCGTGCGCGTCAATGGGGTGGAAGAGGCTGTGGCCTGTGCCAACGACAACGAGTTCGGCCTGTCGGCCGCCGTGTTTGGCCGCGATGTGTCGCGCGCTTGGCAAGTGGCCAACCGCATCGAATCGGGCATTTGCCACGTCAACGGCCCCACCGTGCACGACGAAGCCCAAATGCAGTTTGGCGGTGTCAAGGCCTCGGGCTATGGCCGTTTTGGTGGCAAGGCGGGCATCGACGCATTCACCGAGTTGCGCTGGATCACGGTGCAAAACGCCCCGCGCCACTACCCGTTCTAAACCTGAACAACACCCCCGTTTTTTGCAGAGGAGCACGCTTTGAGATTCCACCTGGCATCCACCCTGGGGCTGGCCGCCCTGGCGCTGACACTGGCACAGCCAGCGGCCGCGCAACATTCTGTTGGCAAGGGCCAGCAGTACTACGAGACAATCTGCGCCAAGTGCCACGACGCCAGCGTTGGCATCGGGCCGGCGCTGTTTGGCCGCGGCTTCACCGAGCAGGTGTACGTCAGCATCGCGCGCAACGGCAGCCGCGCCATGCCGGCGTTTCGCGTGAGCGACATTGACGACGCCACGTTGCAGGAGCTGGCGCACTACCTGGCCACCACCCCACCCAAAAAGTAAACAAGGAGCCACCATGAGCACCGATAGACGCATGGTTCTGAAAGGCCTGGCCGCCGCAGGGCTGGCCATGACCGGCATCTCTTCCTGGGCCGCCACTGCCGGCTCACCCGCCTTGGGCGCCGCCGCTGGCGTGCCCGCCGGTGCGGCGCTGAACGTGACCTCGCTGGTCAGTGGCGCCGCGCTGGACGGTGCCTTTGTGCAGGGCGTGCAGAACGCGGTGGGCGTGCAGGCGGCCACGCAGTGGTCGGGCCAACGCCTGCAAGGGCTGGACGCGGCCACCTTCACGCGCCTCAACGCCATGCTGCACGACGGCACCCCCACCCTGTTGGTGGGCCTGGTGGACGATGCCAGCGCCACACTGGTGCTGGACTTGGTGCGCTCCGCCGGTGGCCGCGTGCTGCAAGCCGAACACCACCGCGTGGGCCGTGGCCCCGTGGCCGAGCAGTGGGCGCAGCAACTCGGCCAGACCCTGGCCAGTGGCAAGACCGCCGATCTGGGCAACGCCGCCGATGTGGGCGGCACCGCCTACGTTTCTTTGAGCTGTGTGATTTGAACCGGAAACCCATCCCATGAAGAAAACAAGCAGCAAATACATGGCACTGCCCAAGGGCGTGTCCGAAGCCCGCTTTGACGAGGCGATCAAGAAGTTCCAGGCCGCGCTGGGCGCTGAACACGTGCTGACCTCGCTGGAGCACATCAAGCCCTACAACAAGATCATGATGTCGGTGCCCGACGAACAGCACACCCCATCGGCGGTGCTGATGGCCACCAGCGTGGAACAAGTGCAGGCCGTCGTCAAGGTCTGCAACGAGTACAAGATCCCGGTGTGGACCATCTCCACAGGCCGCAACTTCGGTTACGGCTCTGCTGCGCCGGTCAAGCGCGGCCAGATCGTGCTGGACTTGCACAAGATGAACAAGATCATCCACATCGACCCGGAACTGTGTACCGCGTTGGTGGAGCCGGGTGTGACCTACCAGCAGTTGTACGACTACATTGAAGAGAACAAGCTGCCGCTGATGTTGTCGTTCTCGGCCCCCTCGGCCATTGCGGGCCCGGTGGGCAACACCATGGACCGTGGCGTGGGCTACACCCCCTACGGCGAGCACTTTTTGATGCAGTGCGGCATGGAGTTGGTGCTGGCCAACGGTGATGTGTACCGCACCGGCATGGGCGGTGTCAAAGGCGACAAGGCTTGGCAGGTGTTCAAGTGGGGTTACGGCCCAACGCTGGACGGTATGTTCACGCAGTCGAACTACGGCATCTGCACCAAGATGGGCTTTTGGCTGATGCCCAAGCCGCCGGTGTTCAAGCCGTTCGAGATCAAGTTCGACAACGAAGCCGACATCAACGAAATTGTGGAAATGCTGCGCCCACTGCGCATTGCCAACATCATCCCCAACGCGGTGGTGATTGCGGGCACACTGTGGGAAGCTGCCACCTGTGGCGTGCGCCGTTCCGACTACACCACCGC
>JBLIZX010000361.1:0-8002 GCA_048860285.1 Macromonas sp.
CACGTGATCTGTGGCATCTGGTCTCACGCCTGTACCGCAAGGTGGCAGCTCATACGTTGTGTGTGCTGCTCAACCGTCAGTTGGGCCGACCCCTGTTGCAGTTGGACGGATTGGTCTCCGTTTAAAGTTGCACGTCGCGTAGGGAAACTACAAGTCGGTGACGGTCACGGTTGGTTGGGAAAGCGCCAGCAGCCGGGGGCAGGAAACTATAAGGCTCAGTTCCTACATTGCCAAAACCGGCCCGGCAAAGGCGGGGGCTTTTCTGGACAGCCTTGATCCAGTTGCAAAGTGAGGCTTGTGCGCCCGTGTGTGGCGCTCACATCCCCGCGTAGTTCGGCCCGCCGCCGCCTTCGGGGGTGACCCAAACGATGTTTTGCGTGGGGTCTTTGATGTCGCAGGTTTTGCAGTGGACGCAGTTCTGCGCGTTGATGTGCAGGCGCTGCGCACCGTTGTCGCTGTCTTGCACAAACTCGTACACCCCAGCGGGGCAGTAGCGGCTTTCGGGCCCGGCAAACTGGGCCAGGTTGGTGGCCACGGGGGTGTCGGGGTTCTTCAGTGTCAGGTGCGCGGGTTGGTTTTCTTCGTGGTTGGTGCTGCTCAAAAACACGCTGCTGAGGCGGTCGAACGTGAGCTGGCCATCGGGTTTGGGGTAATCGATGCGCGGGCAGGTGGCCGCTGGGCGCAGGCTGGTGTGGTCGGCGTGGCTGCGGTGCAGGCTCCACGGCGGGCGCTTCATCCCCAGTTTGGGCAAGAGCCAGTGTTCTACGCCAGTCATCATTGCGCCGATGGTGTTGCCCTTTTTGAACCAGGCCTTGAAGTTGCGCGATTGGTCGAGTTCGGTGTGCAGCCAGCTGCGCTCGAACGCGGCGGGGTAGGTGCTGAGTTCATCGCCACTGCGGCCCGCTTGCAGGGCTGCAAACGCGGCTTCAGCGCACAGCATGCCGCTTTTGATGGCGGCATGGCTGCCCTTGATGCGCGCGGCGTTGAGGTAGCCCGCATCGCACCCCACCAGCGCCCCACCGGGGAACACGGTTTTGGGCAGCGAGTGCAGACCGCCAGCGGCAATGGCGCGCGCGCCGTAGCCGATGCGTTTGCCACCCTCCAGATGTGCCCGGATGCTGGGGTGGGTTTTCCAGCGTTGCATTTCCTCGAAGGGGCTTAACCACGGGTTGGCGTAGTCCAGCCCCACCACCAGCCCTAGGGTGACTTTGTTGCCTTCGAGGTGGTACAGAAAGCCTCCGCCGTAGGTGTCGTTGTCCAGCGGCCAGCCGGCGGTGTGGACCACCAAGCCGGGTTGGGCTTTATCGGCGGGGATTTCCCACAGTTCTTTGATGCCGATGCCGTAGGTTTGCGGGTCTTTGCCCGCATCCAGCTGGAATTGCGCCACCAGTTGCTTGCCCAAGTGGCCGCGCGCGCCTTCGGCAAACACGGTGTATTTGGCGTGCAGTTCCATGCCTAGCTGGAATTGGTCGGTGGGTTCACCGTCCTTGCCCAAGCCCACGTGCCCGGTGGCCACGCCTTTGACGGCTCCGTGGTCGTCGTACAGCACTTCGGCAGCGGCAAAGCCGGGGAAGACTTCCACGCCCAGCGCCTCGGCCTGTTCGCCCAGCCATTTGGTCACCGCCCCCAGGCTGATGACGTAGTTGCCGTGGTTGTGAAAGCATTCGGGCACCAGCCAGTCGGGGGTGGCTTTGGCGCTGGTTTCGCTCAAAAACAGCACTTGGTCGGCAGTGACGGGCTGGCGCAACGGCGCGCCTTGGGCTTGCCAGTCGGGCAGCAGTTCGTTGAGGGCGACCGGATCCATCACCGCCCCGCTGAGGATGTGCGCGCCGGGTTCGGAGCCTTTTTCGAGCACACAGACGCTCACGTCGTGGTTGTGCTGCTCGGCCAGTTGCTTGAGGCGAATGGCGGTGGCCAAGCCCGCGGGGCCAGCCCCAACGATGACGATGTCGTATTCCATGGCCTCGCGCGGGCCGTATTGCTCAATCAGGCGGGGGGGTGTGGCGGACACGGGTTTCCTTTGCAAAACCTGACGATTTTAATGGCCGCCACGGTGGTGGAGGGGGTGGTGGTTAGACGATCCGGTTATATGGATATGAACGTGGCGGGGGTGGTTCACCCGTCCAAGCTGGCGCTCCAGCGGTCGTTCCAGGCCGGGGCGTGGCTGCTTACCCCTTGCAGTTGGCGGCGGTCGCGCTTGGTGGGGCGGCCTTGAACGATGGCGTGGGCGGGTTCGGGGGCCAGCCGGTGTTGTTCGGCCTGTGCCACACGCTGGGCAATGGATTCAGCGGTTTCGGCGTAGAGCAGAGCGGCTTGCGGCGCGGGGCCGCGCACGGCGCTTAAGCCCAACACGCGCACGGTGCGGGTGTGGTAACCGGCTTTGAACTCGACTTCGTCGCCCACTTTGGGCTCGCGCGAGGCTTTGGCCACTTGCCCGTTGAGTTTGACGCGGCCTTTGTCGATTTCATCGGCGGCCAGGCTGCGGGTTTTGTAGAAGCGCGCGGCCCAGAGCCATTTGTCCAAGCGTACCTTGTCGCCGCTGGCGGCGGGTTCGGGGTGTTTGCTCATAGTTTGGCCCCCAGGGCCAGGGCACGTTCGCGGCTGGCTTGTGCTGCGGTGGCATCGGTGGCTTGGCGCGTGGGCCAGCCACTTAGATGCTGTTCGCACAGGTCGGTCAGGGCACTGATCCAAGTGGGGGTGTCGTTGAGGCAGGGGATGTATTTGAATTGCTCACCCCCGGCATGGAGAAAGGCCTCACGCGCTTCCAGCGAGATTTCTTCCAGCGTTTCCAGGCAGTCGCTGCTAAAGCCGGGGCAGACCACATCGACGCGCTTGGTGCCCGCTTTGGCGAGTGCTATCAGTGTGGGTTCGGTGTAGGGCTCCAGCCATTTGGCCTTGCCAAAGCGGGACTGGAAGGTGACGACGTACTGTTCTTTGCTCAGGCCCAGCGCCTCGGCCAGCAAGCGGCCCGTTTTGTGGCATTCGCAGTGGTAGGGGTCGCCAAGTTCCAGCGTGCGTTGTGGCACGCCGTGGAAGCTCATCACCAGTTTCTCGGGGCGACCGTGGATGCGCCAGTGTTCTTCCACGCGGGTTTTGAGGGCTTGGATGTAGCCGGGGTCGTCGTGGTAGCGGTTGATGAAGCGCAACTCCGGTATCAAGCGGGTGCGCTCGGCCCAGTGGTACACCGCATCAAACACGCTGGCGGTGGTGCTGGCGCTGTATTGTGGGTAGGCCGGCACGATGAGGATGCGCGTGGCCCCGGCGGCCTTGAGCGCATCGAGTTCTTGCGCAATCGAGGGACTGCCGTAGCGCATGGCGTAGCGCACCAGCACTTGTTGGTGGCCACGTTCGCCCAAGTAGCCACCCAGCAGTTTGGCTTGTTTGTCTGTCCACGCGCGCAGTGGTGAGCCTTCACTGGTCCAGATGCTGGCGTACTTGGCCGCGGATTTGGCGGGTCGCACGCGCAAGATGATGCCGTGCAGGATCAGCCACCAGATGGGTTTGGGGATTTCCACCACCCGATGGTCGCCCAGAAACTCGGCCAGATAACGCCGCAGTGCCGCAGCGGTGGGGGCATCGGGTGTGCCCAAGTTGCACAGCAGGATGCCGGTTTTGGCCGTTTGGCCGTGGGTGTAAGGAGGTTCTTTGTGGAAGGCCATGAACGCTATTTTCGCGCAGTTGCCTTGGGCGTGCTGTTGGTGTGCTTTCAGCCGGCGTGGTGGGTGGTTGGCTGCAACAGTGTGTTCACGGCCTGCTGGCCACTGCGCACCGCACCTTCCAGTGTGGCGGGGTAGGGGCCGTCGATGTGGTCGCCCGCCGCCCACAGACTGGGGGCGATGTGTAGGCCGGGACGTTGCAAACCAGGGGTGCAAGCAAACGTGGCGCGTTTTTCGACCACGGTTTGCAGCAGCTTGAGCGTCGGTGTGCCCAGTTGTTGGGCCGCTTGGGTCAGGGTCTGGCTTTCGAGCGTGGTTTTGTCGGCGCTGCATGCACTGGCCACAAAGGCCCATTGCCCGGCAGGTCCACCGAGTTGGCCCCGGTCAAACACGAATTGCGCGGGCGCGTTCGTGCCGCTGCGCAGGGCCAAGATGGGGCTGGAGCCAGGCCAGCGGGTGCCGGGTGGTGCTTGTGTGTAGATGGTGGCGATGGCCTCGTGGCGCAAGGCGTGGGCTTGAGCGTGCCAGAGGGCGATGCCGCTGTGCAGGCGCAGGTGGGGTTGCAGCAGCCGCGCTGCTTCCCACGCTGGGCAGGCCAGGATCACGTGGTCAAACGGTTCGCCGTTCAGCGTCCAGCCGGTGCCGATGACGTGTGCGGTTTGGGGATGGGGGCTTAGCGTGTGGACGCGCTGGCCCAGCCGCAAGTCCGCGCCGCGCCGTTGCAGCCAGTGGGCGGCGGGTTGTGGCAGCAGCGCGCCCATGTCCAACTTGGGCAGCAGCAGGTTGGCACCGCGCCAGCCGCCAAAGCCGGGGCCGAACATGGCATCTTGCAGTACGCGCAAAAACACGCTGGCGCTGGCCCGATCCAACGGGGTGTTGAGTGCCGAGAGGCACAGTGGCTCCAGCAATTCCGCCACCACACGGGGCGGCAGTCCGGCGCACAGTTGGGCGACCGTGTGGTCGGGCGCACAGGCAAAGCCTTGCCGTTGCCAACGTGCTGTGGTGCGCAGCAGCGCCAGTTTGTCGCGCCAACTCCAGCCGCGTGCGGTGGTGATGGCGGCGAGCACGTCCAGCGGTGTGGGCCAGCGGGCGGCCCAAGTGGGCACGGCCAGGCCACCACCATCGGCAAAACGCAAGGCCAGCGGCACGGTGTGGAAAGCTGCTGTCACATCCACGCCCAGGCGCTGCATCAGGCCCAGTGTGGCGGTGTAAGCGCCAATGAGGATGTGCTGGCCGTTGTCCAACCCTGCACCGTGGGCGGTGTGCAGGGTGCGGGCACGTCCGCCCCATTGGCGCGCGGTTTCCAGCACGGTGACGTGGTGGCCCGCTTCGGTGGCGCATACCGCAGCGGCCAGCCCGGCCCAGCCACCGCCCACAATGCCGATGCGCAACGGCTTCACAAGCGGCCCAGGGCTTGCACTTTCCACGCCAGCCAGAATTTGCGCAGGGGGGTGAGGCTAACGCGCTGGGTCAATACCAGTTGTGGGTCGGTGGCAATCTCGCGCAGCAGCGTGCGGTAGATGTTGGCCATCATCAAGCCGGGTTTTTGGGCACGGCGGTCGGCTTCGGGCAACAGGGCCAGGGCTTCGTCGTAGGTGGCCAAGGCGCGTTCGATCTGAAACGCCATGAGGGCACCAAAGCGTTGCGGGAAGTCGGTGCCTTCCAGCCCCACGCCGCGTTTGATGAGTTCGTGCGCTTTGACGTTGAACTGTTGCAGCTCGTTGATGGGCAGGTACACGCGGCCCCGCGTTGCGTCCTCGCCCACATCACGGATGATGTTGGTAAGTTGGAACGCCAGCCCGAGTTTGTGCGCGTAGTCGGTGGTTTGGGGCTGGGTTTGGCCAAAGATGCGCGCTGCCACTTCGCCCACCACGCCCGCCACCAAGTGGCAATAGCGGCGCAGGTTGGCAAAGTCGAGGTAGCGGGATTGGTGCAAATCCATCTCGCAGCCTTCAATCACTTGCAGCAGGTGCTGTGCGGTAATGCCGTAGGTGGCGGTCAAGGGCATCAGGGCTTGCAGCACGGGGTGGTCGGGTGTGCGTTGCGGATCGGCAAAGGCTTGTTGTACCTCGCGTTGCCACCACAGCAGTTTGGTTTGTGCCACGTTGGCATCGCTGATTTCATCGACCACGTCGTCGATTTCGCGGCAGAAGGCGTAAAACGCGGTGATGGCAGCACGCCGTTCGGGCGGCAGAAACAAAAAGGCGTAATAAAAGCTGCTGCCTGAGGCGGCGGCCTTTTGCTGGACGTAATCTTGCGGGCTCATGGCGGCGGGTGTGGGGCGGAATGGCCCCGAGTGTACGGGTTCACATGCGCCAAGCGCGCCACAGCAGCCGGGGCGCGTCGTGGGCGTGCAGGCGGGGGCGGTGCAGCCAGGTGCGGTGTTGCAGCGCAGCGATTTTGTCCAGAATGCGCAGCCCGCCTTGTACCACCAGCCGCAATTCCCAGCCGATGCGGCCCGGCAAGCGCACGGCCAGTGGTGCGCCGTGTTGCATCAGTTGGCGCGCTTGCTGGCACAGTTCGGCCAGCAGGGCTTGTGCGTGGGCATCGGCTTCCGCAGGCAGGGGGTGGCCGGTGCACGCGCTGTTAATCAGCGCGGTTTCGTCCACGCCGTGCCGTTGCAGCGCGTCTTGTGGCAGGTAGTGGCGCTGGCGGCGCAGGTCTTGCCAGAAGTTGATGAGTTGCAGTGCGCTGCAAATGGCATCGCTGTGCGCCAGTGCGGTCGCATCGTTCACGCCGTACAGGTGCAGCAGCAAGCGCCCGACGGGGTTGGCCGAGCGGCTGCAATAGTCCAGCAACGCCGCGTGGTGGGGGTAGCGTGTGCCTGCGTCGGTGTAGCGCACGTCCTGCTCAAAAGCATCGAGCAGATCGTGCAGCGGCTGGGCGGGCAACTGGTGCGTTTGCGCTTGTTGCGCCAGCGGGCCGAACACTTGGGGCCAATGGGCGCTGGAGCTGCTGGATGCCAGTGCATCGGTCAAGGCTTGCCGGTAGGCGGCCAGATCGTGCAGGCGTTGCGGGGCGCTGGCACTGCCTTCATCGGCCAGGTCGTCGGCGGTACGGGCAAAGTGGTAGATGGCGGCAATGGGCGCGCGCAGCCGTGGCGGGCACAGCCACGAGGCCACGGGAAAGTTCTCGTAGTGCTCCACTGGTGCCGGTCTTGTGGATGTGGACATGGTGCGTTCGTACCGTCAACGCAGAGAAGCAGCGGTCATCAGGCACCGGAGTGGCGTTGCAGCAGGTGCGCCTTGTCGGCCACGTTTTTCCATTGTGCGTGATCGGGCAGGGCCGGTTGGCGTTTGCTGATGGGCTGCCACTGTGGGTCTTGCGCCAGTTCGGCGTTGAGCGCGATGTAGGGGCGCTGTGCTTCGGTGGCCTCGCTGGCGTTCACAATCGCACCCACTGGGCATTGCGGTACACACACCGAGCAGTCGATGCAGCCGTCGGGGTTGATGGCCAAGAAGTTGGGGCCTTCCACAAAGCAGTCCATCGGGCAGACCTCTACGCAGTCGGTGTATTTGCACTGGATGCAAGGTTCGGTCACGATGAACGGCATGGCGGGGGCGTTGAATCTGGGAGAGCTTAGAAAGCAAAAAGCCTTGTACGCAGGGTACTACGTACAAGGCTTGCAATGCTGTGGTGCCGGGGGCCGGACTCGAACCGGCACGGTGTGTTGCACCGGCAGATTTTGAATCTGCTGCGTCTACCAATTTCGCCACTCCGGCAGCGAGGTATTCCTGAATTATGGCACATTACCGAACCGTGTTTGTTTCTTGTTGATAAAAAATTTGCTTATGACGACCGCTTCCAGTCCTTCCCGCCGTTCACCGCAGCGCATTCGCGCCTATCCGACCATTGAAGCTGCGGTGGGCAACACCCCGCTGGTGGCGTTGCAGCGCATCCATGCCGCCGCCAACCGCGCCCGGGGCAATGTGGTGCTGGCCAAGTTGGAGGGCAACAACCCCGCCGGTTCGGTCAAAGACCGGCCTGCGCTGTCGATGATCAAGCGTGCCGAAGAGCGCGGCGACATCCGCCCCGGTGACACGCTGATTGAGGCCACTTCGGGCAATACCGGGATTGCGTTGGCGATGGCGGCGGCCATCCGAGGCTACCGCATGGTGCTCATCATGCCGGAAGACCTGAGCATTGAGCGTGCCCAGACCATGAAGGCGTTTGGTGCGGAGTTGATCCTGACTCCCAAGAGCGGTGGCATGGAATACGCCCGCGATTTGGCCGACAAAATGGTGGCCGAGGGCAAGGGCAAGGTGCTCGACCAATTTGCCAACCCGGACAACCCGCGCATCCATTACGAAACCACTGGCCCCGAGCTGTGGAAGCAGACCAAAGGC
>JBLIZX010000362.1:0-3121 GCA_048860285.1 Macromonas sp.
CGGAACTGGTTGAGCCGCTGCAAGAAGGCGTAAAACAGCTCTTGCGCCTTTTTGAGCGCGTCGTTGGGGCGGGTTTTGCCTTTGCCGCGTGCGGCCAGCGTGGCAAATTTGGGGGCCAACTCGGCCATCTGGGCGTACACGGCCTGCCATTCTCGGCTCAGGGGTTCCGTCACCAGCGGCGTGATGAGTTTGGCAATGGTGGTGGTATCGGTGTAGTGCGCACCCAAAGGCGCACGGGCGGCGGGGTCGAGGCCGCGCTCGAACAGGGTACCGAAGATGGTCGGGTCGATGGCACGCCAGTCCATGCCCGCCGACGACTGGTGCAGCGCCTGCACGTCGGCCAGCGTCAGGGCGGGCACGGCAATGGTCTTGAACAGGCCACCGTTGAACCACGGAATGTCAAAGTCACCGTACTCGCCCCCGCGCTTTTGCATGGCAATGAAAAGTTTTTCGATACGGCGCGTGGCTTTGACCGGGTCGCTGCGGACGTTGGTCAGCAAGTTGGTGAAGATGCTGTCGGGCAGCAGTTGTTCGTCTTCGGCAAACATGCAAAACAGGCACTGCACCAGAAAATGTGCGACTGCCTGCCCGTCCAGCCCACGGCGGCGCATGGCATCGGCCATCTGGGCAAAACGGCCAGCGGCTTCGGCGGTGATGGCGGCGTTGGATTTTTCGGGCCGCAGCTTGAGCGGGTCGGTGAACACCCAGCGCAGCCACTGGCGCTTGTGCGGGTCGGCCAGTTCATCGATGCGGATTTCGCGCGGTTCGTCCGGGTAGCCCGTGAAGGCGGTGTGGATGACGATGCGCTCGCGGTCGCACACCACCAGCAGCGGGGGGTTGTCCAGTTGCAGCGCGTAGTCGGTCAGTTGCTTGAGCGCGGCGTTGAGGTCGCGCCCCGGCTTTTTGTTTTCCCAACCAAAGTGGCCGCGCTTCCACACGTCGGCCCAACCATCGCCACCGCCGGTTTTCTTGGCCCCGCGCTCGAAGCAGTAGTTGTCGGGGTCGCGCGGCTTGGGCACGCCCAGCAGGTCGCACAAGTCGTCAAAGTGGGCCTGTGCGCCAGCGCGCTCGGTGAGCGGGTTGTTTTTCCAGGTGGCGATGAATTGTTCGGGGGTCATGGATCTGCTCACAACGCGGTTCGGAGGAACACTTTGAGTTGTTTCACGTCTTGGCACGTCACCAGCAAACGCTTGAATTCTTGGATGCCTTCTTTAAGAAACAGCAATTCGTGCTGCAACCAAGGGCGGATTTTTTTGGGTGCCCAGCGGCCATACTGGGGCGGGCCAAAGTGCATTTCGAAGTCCATTTCGCGGAAGGTCACCTCGTCTTTGAGTTCTTTGAGCTGGTCTTTGAGGATCTGGGTGTAGTGGCGCAACCGCTCGGGGGCCAGATTGGCCAAGTGTGCGGCATCGATGTGTTCCAGCTCCAGTTGCAGCTCCAAGAGTTGCAGCAGGTTTTTGTTGGCATACGCTTCATTGGCGCGTTGCATGAGCGCGGTTTTGCGTTCGCGCTCGGCAGGGTCGGGTTCGCGGTCGGGGTGCAGCGCACTGGCCAGCTTGCGGTACACCTCGCGGATGGACAGGCTGATCTGCTCTTCTTCTTGTGCTTTGGCGGCTTCCTTGGCCAAGGTTTTGGCGGATTTTTTGCGCGGCTTGGGCGGCGGCTGGTGGGCAGCGCCAGCGGGAGCTTCGCCTTCAGCGGTCAGCTTGTCGGTCATCGCCTGCGCCATGGCCCGCTGCATCTCCTCAAAACTGGAGTCGGCGTTGATGCTGTCGTCCAACGGCACACCAAATTCGGCTTCAAACAAGGCTTTGAATTCCTCGAACCCTGCTTGGTGCTGAACATCCACTTCACCTTGTTCCATGCCCGCATGGAATTCAAAGATGGCTTTGAGTTCGGGATCATCGTTTTGTGGAAATTCGATGCTGGCCATGTGGGCAATCAGATCGGACAGGTCTTCGCGGTCACGCCGTGTCAGGCCTTTTTGCGGGTGCATCTGGTGCAACAGGTGGATGAGTTGCACCCGCAGTTCGCTGCGCTGTTTGAGCAAGGGCTGCAACTCGGTGGCGTACCTCTGGCGGCACATGGTGGAAGCGTCCTCCCACTCTTGCAGCAATTTGCGCTGGGTCTCGATTTTGTTGAGCAGGGCGTTGAAGTTTTTTTGCTCTTTGCTCAACGGCACCCCGCTGGGGGCGATGGCCAGGGACTGCATGGCGCGGGAAGTGGTCATAGTCGGTAACGGCAAAACAACGGCCAAAAGTGGCAGTTCATTCTATGCGGGCACTGGCGCTACCGCTGCGGCACAATGCCAGCCCACGCCAACACACAGCCCCAGCCCAAGATGCCCTCCGAACCCGACACCCCGCGCCCCCCCAACCACACCACCACACCGCCACTGGTGTGGGACGTGTTCTGCCACGTCATCGACAACTGGGGCGACCTGGGCGTGTGCTGGCGGCTGGCGGTTCAGTTGGCCCAACGCGGGCAACAAGTGCGGCTGTGGGTGGACGACCCCACCCCACTGGACTGGATGGCCCCCGACGCACGCGCGGGCGGTGTAGCTGGCGTGAGCGTCCACCCTTGGCCCCGCACCGACGACCACGCCCCGCCACCCAACGTGCCCCCCGGCAACGTGCTGGTGGAAGCCTTTGGCTGCGACATCGCGCCCAATTGGGTGGCTCACTTGCACCCCGACGCACCCGCCCACACCCCAGCAGGCCAGCGCGTGTGGCTGAATCTGGAATACCTGAGCGCCGAAAGCTATGTGGCGCGTTGCCACGGGCTGGCCTCACCGGTGATGAACAGGCCACTGCGCGGGCGCACCAAGTGGTTCTTCTACCCCGGCTTCACGCCCGACACGGGTGGCCTATTGCGGGAACCCGACTTGCTGGCGCAGCAAGCGGCGTTCGACCGTGGTAGATGGCGTGCAGGGCATGGCATCGGTGCTGAGGCGCTGGCGGTATCGTTGTTCTGCTACGCCCCCCCGGCGCTGGCGCAAGCCCTGCAACACCCCACGCTGGCGCACGCACATTGGCTGGTGGCCCCCGGCAAACCGCAAGCGGCCATGCAGCAAGCCTGCGCCCAATTGGCTCCATTGGCACCCGGGGTCACCATCCAGCAA
>JBLIZX010000363.1:0-8648 GCA_048860285.1 Macromonas sp.
GGAGCAGTTGCAGGATTCGGGCGCACAAGCCGTGGTGGTGCTGGAAAATTTTGCCGCCACGCTGGAAAGCTGCATCGCCCACACGGCGGTGCGGCACGTGCTGCTGTGCAGTTTGGGCGATATGCTGGGCTGCTGCAAAGGAGTGCTGGTGAACGCGGTGGTGCGCCATGTCAAGCACTTGGTGCCGCCGTTCAACTTGCCGCAGGCGGTGCGTTGGCGTACGGCTGTGCGTTTGGGGCAACGCCTGCCGCTGCACCGCCCTGACATTGGGCCGGACGATCTGGCTGCACTGCAATACACCGGCGGCACCACCGGCACCAGCAAAGGGGCCATGCTGCTGCACCGCAATGTGGTGGCCAACGTGTTGCAGTCCGAGGCCTGGAACGCGCCCGCGCTGCGGCAGGTGCCGACCGATGAGACATTCACCACGGTATGTGCGTTGCCGCTCTACCACATCTTCGCCTTTACGGTGAACCTGATGCTGACGCTGCGCGTGGGCGGACAGGCGATCCTGATCCCCAACGCGCGCGACTTGGACGCGCTGCTGCGCGAATTGCAGCGCCACCGTTTCCACCTGTTGCCGGGGGTCAACACGCTGTTTAATGCGCTGCTGCAACACCGGCACTTCGACCGCGTGGATTGGCGCTCGCTCAAGGTAACGCTGGGCGGCGGCATGGCGGTGCAGGCGGTGGTGGCACAACGCTGGCTGGAACGCACCGGCTGCGCCATTTGCGAAGGCTATGGCCTGTCGGAAGCCAGCCCATCGGTGAGCTGTAACCCCGTCACCACCACGGTGTTCAACGGCAGCATCGGGCTACCCCTGCCGGGCACGCAGGTGCGGATTGTGGACGACCAGGGTCAACCCCTGCCGTGCGGTCAAGCGGGTGAAATTGCGGTGCAAGGCCCGCAGGTGATGGCAGGCTACTGGCAGCAACCGCAGGAAACAGCCCAAGCCCTGCCCGCCGATGGCTGGCTGCGCACCGGCGACATTGGCGTGATGGACGCACAGGGCTACTGCACCTTGCTCGACCGCAAGAAGGATGTGATCATCGTCAGCGGTTTCAACGTGTACCCCAACGAGGTGGAAGCGGTGGTCTCGGGCATGGCGGGCGTGCTGGAATGTGGGGCGGTGGGCATACCCGATGCGCGCTGCGGTGAAGCGGTGAAGTTGATGGTCGTCAAACACGACCCTGCTCTGACGGTGCAACATGTGCGAGACTATTGTCAATCCCGTCTGACCGGGTACAAACAGCCTCGGGTGATCGAGTTTTGCCCGGCGTTGCCCAAAAACGCGGTCGGCAAAATTTTGCGGCGTGCTCTGCGCGCCCCACCACCCTAGCAAGAGAGTCAAGATTATGGGTCAACGCATTGCCCTCATCAGCGCGCTGCACGAAGAGCTGGCCGAAGTGCTGGCACTCATGCCCGACGAACACAAAATCGACCACGCCGGACGCGAGTTTTGGCAAGGTCACCTGCACGGGCACGAAGTGGTGGCGGTGTGCTCGGGCATGGGCAAGGTGGCCGCTGCCGCCACCACCGCCACGTTGCTGGCGCGCTTTGAAATCGATCAGGTGATTTTTACCGGGGTGGCCGGTGGCCTGCAACCCGGCGTGGAAGTGGGCGACATTGTGGTGAGCCACACGGTGCTGCAACACGACATGGACGCTTCACCGCTGTACCCGCGCCACGAGTTGCCAGGCTACGGCACGGCCCGCTTGCCCACCGACTTGGCCTTGAGCCAAGTGCTGGCAGAAGCGGCCAAAGACACCATCACTTGGTTGCCCAAGCTGCTGGACGAAGAAACGCTGCGTGCCTTTGGTCTGCATTCCCCCAGCGTCCATCGGGGCTTGCTCATCACGGGCGACCATTTTGTGGCCACCGTGGCCGAAAGCGATGCCCTGCGCGCCGAATTGCCCGAGGCATTGGCGGTGGACATGGAAGGCGCAGCGGTGGTGCAAGTGTGCCGCGACCACGGTGTGCCGTGTGCGGTGGTGCGCACCGTGTCAGACCGGGCCGACAACAGCGCCCACCTGGACTTTCAGCACTTTTTGGGCCAGATCGCACGCCATTACAGTGGCCGCATGATCCGCAAGGCGCTCAACCTGCTGTGATCGCGGCTACTTGAGCCAACCGCGCTTGCGGAAGTACAGCATCGGCACTACCGCGGAAAGCACCATCAAGCACAGCGCGGCAGGGTAACCCCATTTTTGCCCCAGCTCAGGCATGTACTGAAAGTTCATGCCATAGATGCTCGCTACCAAGGTGGGTGGCAACAATGCCACGCTGGCCACCGAGAACAACTTGATGATCTTGTTCTGGTTGATGTTGATGAAACCCACCGTCGCATCCATCAAAAAGTTGATTTTGTCGAACAAAAAGCCCGTGTGGCTGTCCAGCGAGTCCAGATCGCGCAAAATTTGGCGCGCATCCTCAAACTGGTCGGCGTTGAGCATGCGGGTACGCATCATGAAGCTGACGGCACGGCGCGTGTCCATCACGTTGCGCCGGATACGGCCCGACATGTCCTGGTGACGTGCAATGGCGGCCAACACCTCGCTGGCTTTGTCGTCGGTCACATCGCCCGACAACACCTGACGGCTCACCAAATCGAGTTCGTCGTAGATGTCCTCCACCGTGTCGGCGCAGTATTCGGCATCGGTGTCAAACAGGCTCAGCAACACCTCTTTGGCATCCGAGATCAACCCCGGCATGCGCCGCGCACGCAACCGCAACAGCCGAAACACGGGCACGTCTTCGTCGTGGATGGAAAACAGCACGCCGTGGCTTTTGAGTTCGGTGTTGTGCTGGTTGAGGATGAACGCCACCCGCACCGAACGGGCTTCGTCGTTGTCGTCGATCAGAAAGTCGGAGCGGATGTGCAACTCACCGTTGTCTTCTTCAAAGAAGCGGGCCGATTCTTCGATGTCCTCGTCCATCGCGTCTTCGGGGATGGACAGGCCAAAGTGTTGACGCACCCAGCGCCGTTCCTCGGGCGTGGGCGATTCCAGATCCACCCAGATGGGCTTGAAGCGCGCCAACTCTTCGAGCGACTCGATTTCTTCTTGAAACAAGCGGCCATTGGCCAAGGTGAAGACGTTGAGCATGGGCAGACGCAGTCACAGGGGCAACCGCGCAAAATCGTCCGGGGGAAACGGGGGGTGGCGCGGATTATCGCACCGCAATGTGACACAATGGATTCGTCGCTGGTTCGCCTTTGGCCAGCGGCCACAGCACCGCAAATGGTGTGTTTTTTCGCGGCCGCGCGCGCCATCGGGTGCAGCGGTCATGGACCCCGCAGAACAATGGAGGCTCTGTATGAACCTGACGATCAATGGTCACCATCTGGACGTGACACCCGCCTTGCACGCTTACGTTACCAGCAAGCTGGAACGCATCACACGCCATTTTGACCAAGTGGTGGATGTCAAGGTCACACTGTCGGTGGACAATCAGACGGAAAAAGACCTGCGTCAAAAAGCCGAGTGCAACATCCACGTTAAAGGCAAGGATCTGCACGCCGAAAGCCACCACGCCGACATGTATGCCGCGATTGACGAATTGGCCGACAAGCTCGACCGCCAAGTGTTGCGCTACAAGGACAAGGTGCAAGACCACCACCGCGATTCGGTGCGCAACCACGTAGAATAAAACCTTACGCCTGTGCAGCGTGTGATATGCTGCACGCCCGCAGCCGCTTGCTTGTTCAAGCGGCTTTTTTGTACCGGAATGCCACTGTCCTGCCTGTGTCACAAGTGGGCATAATGGCGCTTCCGTGAGGCTTGCCATGAACCGACTTTCTGCCATTTTGCCTGCCAGCCAAGTGTTGGTATCTGTTGATGCCACCAGCAAAAAACGCGCATTTGAAGAAGCGGGTTTGTTGTTTGAATCGTTGCACGGGCTCAACCGTGCGCTCATCACCGACAGTTTGTTTGCCCGCGAGCGGCTGGGTTCCACGGGTCTGGGGCATGGCGTGGCCATTCCGCACGGACGCATCAAGGGGCTCAAACAGCCACTGGCTGCGGTGTTCCAATTGGCCAACCCGATTGGCTTTGACGCGCCAGACGAACAACCCGTGCGGTTGATGATCTTTCTGCTGGTGCCCGAAGCTGCCACGCAAAAGCACCTGGAAATTTTGTCGGAAATTGCCGAACTGCTCAGCGACAGCGCGCTGCGCGAGCAAATGAAGAACGCCACCGATGCCGCCGTGTTGCACGGCCTGCTGGCCCACTGGCAATCGGCGCACACCACCGACTGACACACGACCACCATGAAACCCACCGCCATCAGCGCCGATGTGCTGTTTGAAGATCACCATGAAACCCACCGCCATCAGCGCCGATGTACTGTTTGAAGACCACCGGGAAATCCTGAAATGGCACTGGGTGGCCGGCCTGAGTGCGTCAGAACGCCGTTTTGACGAAGCAGCGGTCAAGGAAGCGCGTTCTGGCGCTGACGTGGTGGGACACCTCAACTACATCCACCCTTACCGGGTGCAAGTGTTGGGCAAGCGCGAGGTGGACTACATTGGCAACGCCAGTGCCGAAGACACGCGACGGCGCATTGCCCGCATCGTCACGCTGGAGCCCCCGGTGCTGATTGTGGCCGACAACCAACAAGCCCCCGAGGCTTTGGTGGCCATGTGCGAGCGCGCCCACATTCCGCTGTTTGCCACCGCCGATTCGGCGGGTTTTGTGATCGATGTGCTGCGGGCTTATTTGTCGCGCCACTTTGCCGAACGCACCACGCTGCACGGGGTGTTCATGGACATTCTGGGTATCGGGGTGTTGATCACCGGCGAATCAGGATTGGGCAAAAGCGAACTGGGATTGGAGCTGATTTCGCGCGGGCACGGGCTGGTGGCCGACGATGCGGTGGATTTTGACCGCGTGAACCAAACCATCATCGAAGGCCGTTGCCCCGATTTGCTGCAAAACCTGCTGGAGGTGCGCGGCATTGGACTGCTGGACATCAAGGCCATTTTTGGCGAAACCGCCGTGCGGCGCAAAATGCGGCTGCGCCTGATTGTGCATCTGGTGCGGCTGGAGACGATGGAGCGCGATTACGAGCGTCTGCCGTCGGAACCGCTGTACCAGAACGTGCTGGATGTGGCCATCCGCAAAGCGGTGATTCCGGTGGTGGCGGGCCGCAACATTGGTGTGCTGGTGGAAGCGGCGGTGCGCAACACCATTTTGCAACTGCGCGGTATCGACACTTACCAAGAGTTCGTGCAGCGCCAACGCGCTGCAATGGTGGGTGATTACTGAATACTGAAGCCGCTGCCGGTTCAGACTCCACGGCGAATGCGCTGGCTGCGGTGCTCGCAGTCGGCTTTGGTGCAGTGTGCGTACAGTGACAGCGCGTGCTCTTGCAAGGCAAAACCACGCTGCTGGGCCACTTGTTGCTGCAACCGTTCAATTTCGGGGTCAAAGAACTCTTCCACGCGGCCACAGTCCAAGCAAACCAGATGGTCGTGGTGCTGGCCCTCGTTGAGCTCGTACATGGCTTTGCCCGATTCAAAGCTGCTGCGCACCAACAAACCGGCTTGCTCAAACTGCGTCAGCACCCGGTAGACCGTGGCCAATCCTATGTCGGCGTTGTCGCCCAACAGCACCCGGAACACATCTTCGGCGGTCATGTGGCGTTGCGCGCTGGCCTGAAACACTTCCAAAATTTTCAAGCGCGGCAAAGTGGCTTTGAGTCCGGTGTTTTTGAGTTCGTCGATGTTGTTGGTCATGGGCGCAGGTCGATGCTTGGGGCCAGGCCCAAGGGCTACAATGCCCCGGATGATATAACCATGCGCCCGCGTGCGCGTGTTTTTTGCCGGAATCCCCACACGATGATGCCTCGCCCTGTTTCGTTATACGTCCACCGCTGGACTGCGGTTGCGCTGGCTGCGCTGGCTCTGTCGGGCTGCGCCAACAGTGGCACAGAGAAGTTCGGCACCTCGGTCAGCACGTTGGGCGGCATCATCACCCCGTACAAAATCGACATTTTGCAAGGCAATGTCGTTACGCGGGAACAAGCCCAAGCGTTGCAACCAGGCATGGCACGCGAGCAGGTGCGCGGTGTGCTGGGCACCCCGCTGCTGGCCAGCGTGTTCCACGCCGACCGCTGGGACTACGTGTTCACCTTCCAGCGCCAAGGCCAGCCGCCGCAGCAGCGCAAACTGTCGGTGTTTTTTAACGGCGACACGCTGACACGCATCCAAGCCGACGAGTTGCCGACCGAAGCGGAGTTTGTGGCATCGCTGGACAAGCGGCGCAACGACCAACCTTTGCCCAAGCTGCAAGCCAGCCCGGAAGAGCTGGAGGCGTTCCGCGCCAAAAATCCAACCCGCCATACCGACACCACCGCCGCCACACCAACTCCGACGGCCACGTTCTACCCCCCTCTCGAATCCCGTTGATTGTTAAGTTATGAGCAACACCTCCCACCGCATCTGCATCGCAGGTGCCAGCGGCCGCATGGGCCGCATGTTGATTGAAGCCGTCCAGAACGCCGACGATTGTGTGTTGAGCGGTGCGTTGGACGTGCCCACCAGCCCGGCCTTGGGGCAGGATGCAAGCGCCTTTTTGGGGCGTGCCAGTGGTGTGGCCATTGCGTCCGATTTGGACCATCTGGCGGGCAGCCACGTGCTGATCGACTTTACCCGCCCCGAGGGCACGATGGAACACTTGCGCGCCTGCGTGCGGCACGGTGTGAAACTGGTGATTGGCACCACGGGCTTTAGCGACGAGCAAAAGGCCGAAATTGCCGAAGCGGCCAAGTCTATCGCCATCGTCATGGCCCCCAACATGAGCGTGGGCGTGAATGTGACCCTGAAGCTGCTGGAAATGGCCGCCAAGGCGATGGCCACCGGCTACGACATCGAAATTGTGGAAGCGCACCACCGCCACAAGGTGGACGCGCCCAGCGGTACCGCACTCAAAATGGGCGAGGTGATTGCCGATGCGATTGGCCGCGACCTGAAGGAATGTGCGGTGTACGAGCGTTACGGCCACACCGGTGAGCGCGATCCGTCCAGCATCGGTTTTGCCACTGTGCGCGGTGGTGATGTGGTGGGCGACCACACCGTCATGTTCATGGGCACGGGCGAGCGCATCGAAATCACGCACAAGTCCAGCAGCCGCGCCACTTACGCCCAAGGCAGTGTGCGGGCAGCGCGCTTCTTGGCCGATCAACCGCACGGCCTGTTCGATATGTTTGACGTGTTGGGCTTGCGGTAACAACCCAAGCTGGCCACCGTGAACTCCACTTGGACAGAGCGTCTGGAAACCGTGTTGCACCAGTTGGCGCAACACCAGTACCCCGCCGCGTGGGAAGGGTTGGCCGAGCTGGAGCGCACCCACCCGCAGCAGCCCACGGTGTACCAACTGCAAGGCAATGTGCTGTTCGCCACCCAACGTTATGCTCAGGCGTTGGAGTGTTATTTCAAGGCGTTGGCCCTGGCCCCCGACAACGCACACATTCTGGCGGATACGGGCAACACTTTGCACATGCTGGGGCGTTTTGCGCCAGCGCACACCTACTTGCGTGCCGCGCTGACGTGGCAACTGCATGCCCCGCGTGTCATCGCCTCCAGCCCCACACCCCCATCGTTGCCATTCTACGATCTGCAAGCAGCCGAACAGTGCTTGTGGCAGGTACTGGCTGGGCTGGCACAAGCGGGCATCCATGCGTTTGCCACCTCGGGGGTGCTGTTGGGTTTGGTGCGCCAAGGCGGCTTGTTGCCATTTGACAAGGATTTGGACATTGGCATCCCAGCCAATGAGGCACGCGCAGCCATGGAATGGTTGCAACAGCGCGGCTGGCGGCGCACCGCCACCCCCAAGGGCATGACGGCCCCCATCATGCTGCACAACGCACAAGGTTTGGCACTGGATCTGTGTTTGTTTCGGGTCGAGGCCAACACCGGCCAAACCATCGGCGGTTTTTGGTTCAACGGTGTTCCAGAAGGGTGGCAGCGCATCACTTGCTACCCCACGTTGGAATTGCACACCACCGCCAGCCCGTGCGGCCCAGTGTGGACGCTGCGTGAACCCGAACGCTGGCTGGAAGCCTTGTATGGGCCAGATTGGCGGATCCCCGACCCGGACTTTGACACCATCATCTCGGCCCACAACATGCGCGGGTTTTCCTTGATCACGCAGTGCTACGCTTTGTCCCGGTTGTATGGCCACTGGCTGAACCGACGCTATGGCAAAGCGTTGTCGATTGCGCGGGCCTGCGTGCGGCAGTTGCCCAACGATTTTTTGTTGCAACACATTTTGGCGCATCTTCAAAATCAAGTGGCTGCAACCCCTTGCAAGGTTGCTTCAACATGAAAGTCTTGGCCACTGGCGTGTTTGATTTGTTCCACGTGGGCCACTTGCGTTAGAACGTGTTCACGATCCATAAGATTTGGTTGAAAATGCGGGGATGCGCAGTAAAAAGTACCCCAGTGATATCAGCCGCGAACAATTTGCCGTGATTTTGCCGATGCTCGAATCGGTACGGCGCAAGACCAAACCCAGAACGGTAGACCTGTACGAAGTGTTCTGCGCGGTGCTGTACCTGCTGCGCAGTGGCTGTCAGTGGCGAGCGCTGCCCAGCGACTTTCCCAAATGGCGCACGGTGCATTCGTACTTTGCCAAATGGAGCGAACCAGA
>JBLIZX010000364.1:0-5290 GCA_048860285.1 Macromonas sp.
CCCCCCCCCCCCCCCCCCCCCCCCCCCCCCCCCCCCCCCCCCCCCCCCCCCCCCCCCCCCCCCCCCCCCTTTTTTCTGTCACTGCCTTGCACGGTGTAGGGCGCACCGCCACCACCGATCAGGAACGTCCGGGAAGCCACGGGCCCGACACCGACGGTCAGACTGGAAGGTGCCGTGGTGTACAGCGGAATGCTGGAACCCACCTGCACAGCAATGTCCACCTTGGTGCCCTTGAAATCCAACACCGACACGGTGGTTTTGCCAGGCGCCAAAGCGCCAATCGTGAGGGTTTTGCCATTGACCGTCGCCACAGCGATGGCCTGGTCTGGCGCGGTGACCCGGTAGGGCGGCACACCACCACTGATGTCGAACTCACGCAGGGCCCCGGTGGGAAGCACCTGGCTGGTACCGGCCGTGGTTACCAAGGTGGGCTGGTTCGGATTGGCGCCTGGCGATCCGCCACCGCCGCCGCACGCCACAAGCAACATGGCCACCAAGAGCCAAAGGGATTGAATGACTTTTCGCATCATGAACTCTCGTGTGGATGTTTATTGGCGGGTCGGGCCACGGTCGCTGATGACCTTGGGCGTGATGAAAACCAGCATTTCGCGCTTGGAGGTGCTGCGGGTGTTGTTCTTGAACAGGCGCCCCATCACCGGGACATCCCCCAGCACGGGGATCTTGTTTTCCTGGGTGGATTCGTCCAGTTCAAAAATGCCACCGATCACCACGGTGCCGCCGTTTTCGATCAGCACCTGGGTCTCGATGTGCTTGGTGTCAATGGCCACGCCCTGGGTGGTGGTCTCGCCCCGGCTGTCTTTGTTGACGTCCAGGTCCAGGATGATGTTGCCCTCCGGCGTGATCTGGGGCGTGACCTCCAGCTTGAGCACGGCCTTCTTGAAGGCAATGGTGGTGGCCCCGTTGGGGGCGGTGATGGTGTAGGGGTATTCGGTGCCTTGTTCGATCAAGGCCTTGACCTGGTCGGCGGTGATCAGGCGGGGGCTAGAGACGATCTTGCCCTGGCCATCAGCCTCCATGGCGGACAGTTCCAGGTTCAAGAAACGGTTGGCCGAGGAGTTGAAGATCGACAAGGCAAAGTTGCCAAAGCTGGCCGTGTTGCTCAGCGCCGCTGGCAGGGTCACGAAGCTCTGGGTGGTGTTCACCGTACCGCCGCCACCGCTGCTGGCCACGGCGTTGTTGTAGTTGGTGCCAAAGGCAATGCGGTTGTTGCCGCCAATGCTGTAGCCACCATCGCCGCCACGTTCAGCGCGCAGGTCGGTAGCGCCAAGACGCACGCCCAGCGAACGGCCGAAGGTGTCGCGGGCTTCCACGATGCGGGCCTCGATCATCACCTGGCGCACCGGCACATCCAGGGTGGCTAGCAATTGGCGCACCTCTTCCAACTTTGCGGGGATGTCGGTCACAAAGATCTGGTTGGTGCGCGGCTCAGAAATCGCGCTGCCCCGGGGGGACAGAAAGCGGGTCGATGCCCCGGACACCCCACTGCTGGAGCCTACGCTGGTGCTGGCAATCTGCTTGACCATGTCATCGGCCTTGGCGTAGTTCAGCTGGTAGGCCTGGGTTTTAAGCGGCTCCAGGTTCTGGATGGCAGAGGCGGCCTCCAGGTCTTTCTTGGTGCGGGCATCGATCTCGTCCTTGGGCGCAATCCAGAGGACCGAGCCGGTCTTTTTCATGCCCAGGCCCTTGGCGTCCATGATGATCTGCAGCGCCTGGTCCCAGGGCACATCCTTGAGGCGCAGGGTCAGCGAGCCGGTCACCGTGTCAGAGGTGACGATGTTGAAGTCGGTGAAATCGGCAATCACCTGCAACAGCGAGCGCACTTCGATGTTCTGAAAATTCAGCGAGAGCTTTTCGCCGCTGAACGCTGGCCCCTGGGTCAACTTGTTCAGGTCCACCTTGCGAGGACGCACCTCCAGGACAAACTCGCTGCCGCTTTGGTAAGCGCTGTGCTCCCAGTCGCCGGTGGCCTCGACCTGCATCTGCACCCGCTCACCCTGCTGGGTGACGGTCAACAGCTGTACGGGGGTCCCAAAGTCGGAAACATCGAAACGGCGGCGCAGGCCCTCGGGCAGGGAGGATTGCAGGAATTCGACCAACAGGCCCTTGCCCTTGGGCTGCACATCCACACCCACCTGGCTGCCGCTCAGGCCCACGACGACACGCCCACCGCCCTCGGTACCACGGCGGAAGTCAATGTCCTTGAGCGGAAGAATTTCCTGCTCGGCCCCAGCCACCTTGGTAGCCACGGGCTGTACCTCCGACTCCGGTGCGACACGGCCCACGGGCTCCAGCAGCACCAGCAGTTGCTTGCCCTGGATTTCCGTGCGGTACGAGGTGATGTGCTTCAAGTTCAGGACCAGGCGGGAGCGGTCACCGGCCTGAACGACATTGATGGAACGCAAATTGCCCTGGTTGACATCGATGGTCGAGCGTCCCAGGGCATTGGCGGTGTTTGGAAAATCCAGTGCGATGCGTGCCGACGAGGGAATGGCAAACCCCGTGGGCAGCGTTGCAGGCGCTTCCGAGAGCTCGATACGCACCACTTCCATCCCGCCCTGAATCCCGCCAGTGACGGACTGAATGGTCCCCTGGGCGGAGGCCCCCGCCACGGCGAAGCTGGCAAGCAGCGCCAAGGAGGCCTGCCGACTGTGGCGCAAGAATCCTTTGTTTTTTTCTGTCATTTCTTTCCCTCTTGCAGCTCTAAGGTCGTGGGGCGCTCAATCCAGTCCCCCGTGGCATCCTGCACGATTTCACGCAGCTGGATACTGGTCTCCGAGATGCCGGTGATCTTTCCGTAGTTTTGCCCCAGATAATTGCCAACACGCACCTGGTAGAGGAGCTTGTCCACCTTGACAAGGGCGGTGGGCACGCCTTTCTTGTTCAAGCTGCCCACCATGGACCTGGTGTCCAGGGGATAGGCCTCCAGCGGCTCTCTGCGCCGCGCCAGTTCAGGCGCAATCAAGGCAGCGTTGCTCACCTGGGATTCGGTGTCGCGACGCAACACTTGCAGCAGCTTGAGCGGATTGAAGGGCTCAATGCCTGTGTCAGCGATGTAATCCTGGGGCTCAAAGCGTTTGGGTTCGGTAATCGGGGTCACCTGGGGCTTGGCGGCGGCACGCTGCTCGGCCATCCATTGCCGCAATGCCTCATCCTCACCAGAGGCCGTGCAGCCCGTGACCGTGACCAGCAGCAACACCGCCGCGCCGCAGCCCATCAGCACGCGGTAGTTCATTTTTTCGCTCCCGCAGCAACGGCTTTTTGGGCCTGGATTTCCTCGGTATCGAGGTAGCGGAAGGTACGCGCCGTCGCATCCATGGTCAGAAAGCCCGCTTCCTTGGCGTTGGACACCGGGGCAATCGACAGGTTGTTCAAGGTGACGATGCGGGAGAGCTGGGCAATGTCGGCCGCAAACGCACCAATGTCGTGGTAGCGGCCGGTCACGCGCAGGGCAATCGGCAGCTCGGCGTAGTAGTCCTTGACCACCACCTGGCCCGGCCGGAAGAGCTCAAACTGCAGGCTACGGCCCAGACCCGCCTGGTTGATGTCCGACAACAAGGCGGCCATCTCGGCTTTGCTGGGCAGCTGCTTTTCCAGCTGGATCACGTATTGCTGGATTTGCTCCCGTTGCTGCTTGAGCGCCTCCAAGCTGACGGCCTTGACCAGCTTTTTCTGGTAGTTGGCTTGCAGGGTCACGATCTTGGCGCGCTCGTTTTCCAGCTCCTGCTGGTAGTCGGCCACTTTGAAAAACCACAACGCAGCCGCCACTCCGAAAGCCACCCCCGCGTAGAGCAATCCAAGCGGCAAGGCCGGCCACCGGGAAGGGTCTTTGGGATCCAGGTTGCGAAACTGGCGCTGCACCTGCGCTTGCAGTGCAAGGAAATCAATCTTGGGCGTTGACTTCTTGAGCATGCTTACCTCCCACGGCTGCCCGGGGCGGGAGCCGTTGCCCCTGCCTCGTTGGTTTTCTGCACGTCGCTGGCACGGCTGAGCTGGAAGCGCAAATTGAAAGAGGCCACGCGCCGCTGATCCCGGGGTGTCAGCGCCACATTGCTGGCCACGATTTCGACCAGCTCCGGCTTGGAAAACCAGGGCGTATTGCTGGCCAGGTTGCGCAGCATTTCAGACACGCGCTCGTTGGATTGGGCCATGCCCTGCATCGTCACGGTCTGCCCGGCTTGCTTGACACTGGTCAGGTAAACCCCATCGGGCAACTGCAGGACCAGCTGGTTCAACAAATGGACCGGAAGGTTGCGGTCGGATTGCAGATCCTCGACAGCTGTCTGCCGGGCACGCAGGGCCAGGATTTCGTCCTCAATGGACGCAATTTCCTTGATCTGGCCGTCCAGGACCTTGATTTCCGCTTCCAGAAAAGCATTGCGGGCCTGCTGGTTTTCAATCTGCGTTTGCAGTACGGCATACAGCCCACCGGCGATTGCCACGCCCGCCAGCACAGAGGCCAAGAGGGTGATCTGAAAGCGTTCACGCTTGCGCTTGCGCGCTTCCTCGCGGTGCGGCAGCAGGTTGATCAGAATCACGACAGAAACCTCCGCATGGCGAGCCCGCAGGCGGTCAGGTAGGTGGGGGCCTCGCGGGCCAGCTGGGCGACGCGCACCCCCTCCCCGTAGGTCATGCCCTCAAAAGGATTGGCTGCTGCGCACGAAAAACCCGTATGCAAGGTCACAGCCTCCGCCAAGCCCGCCAACGATGCAGAACCACCAGCCAACAGAATGTGGTCAGCCCGGTTATAGGGGGTGCTGGTGAAAAAGAACTGCAAAGCGCGCCCGATTTCCTGCGCAAGGTTGTCCACAAACGGCTTGAGGACGACGTCCAGGTAGTCGTCCGGCAGATCACCGCTGCGTTTCTTGGCTTCGGCCTCGGTCTGGGAAAAGCCGTACTGGCGCACTATCTGCTGCGTCAGCTGCGCGCCACCAAAGGTCTGGTCCCGGTCATACAAGACTTCTTCGTTGCGCAGCACCTGCATGCTGGTGGTCAAGGCACCCACTTCAAACAGGGCCACGATGGCGTCCTGCCCCTGGTTGGGTAGTAGGGCTACCAAGCGCCCCGCGGCCAGCCGGGATGCATGGGACTCCACATCCACCACCATGGGCTTGAGTCCCGCCGCTTCCGCCAAACCCTCACGGTCCTGGACTTTTTCACGGCGGGAAGCAGCGAGCAACACCTCCACATCGGTGCCTGAACTCTTGCTGGGACCGATCACGCAAAAATCCAGACTTACCTCGTCCAGCGAGAAGGGGATGTACTGGTTGGC
>JBLIZX010000365.1:0-3514 GCA_048860285.1 Macromonas sp.
CGCCACGGTGTTGCGCCATACCGGCACGCCATCGGTGAGCGAGGCCGCGGCCTTGTTGGCTGCTGGTGCGTCTGGCCACCCAGCCCCACCCACCGCCCTGTGCCTGGAAAAGCACAAATGGCGGGGCGCGGACGGCAAGAACGCCACCGTGTCGATCGCCCTTCGGATCTCTCCCGACCCCCTATCCCTGCAGCAAGGAAACCACGCATGACGACTCCACCCCCCATTCCTGACGCCGCGGCCACAGCCGGCAAGATCATGCTGGTCGGCATCGGTCCCGGCAGCGAATCCCACATGACTGCGCGCGCGCGCCAGGCGATCCAGGAGGCCGACACCGTCATCGGCTACGTCACTTACATCAAGCTGGTGGCAGACCTGCTAGAAGGCAAGGAAATCATCCGCAAGAGCATGACCGAAGAGCTGGACCGCGCAGTCAGCGCGCTTGATGCGGCCCGGCAAGGCAAGAAGGTGGCGCTGATCTCGTCCGGCGACGCGGGCGTCTACGGCATGGCTGGCCCGACCTACGAGGTGCTGTTTCAGGCCGGCTGGACCCCAGACGATCCGGTGCAGGTGGAAATCATTCCGGGCGCCTCGGCACTCAACAGCTGCGCGGCGCTGGTCGGCGCACCGCTGACACACGACTTCTGCGCCATCTCGCTATCGGACCTGCTTACCCCCTGGCCCACCATCGCGCGGCGCCTGGATGCGGTGGCCATGGCCGACTTCGTGGTCGCGCTCTACAACCCCAAGAGCGGCCGGCGCACCCGGCAAATCGTCGAAGCGCAGCGCCTGTTCCTGCGTCACCGCCGCCCCGACACGCCGGTGGCGATCGTCAAGAGCGCCTACCGCCGGCGCGAGCAGATCCTGTTCACCACCCTGGACCAGATGGCCGAGGCCGAGATCGGCATGCTGAGCACGGTGCTGATTGGCAACAGCAACACCTTCGTGCGCCACGGGCTGATGGTGACGCCTCGCGGCTACGCCAACAAGTACGACCTTGAACAGGGCGGAGAAACCCGTGACGGGGAAAAACGCGGCCGCTCGCTGTCCAGCGGCCTGTTGGGCTGGCTCGACACCTTGCAGGCCGAATACGCCGAGGGACTGGACATCGAGACCCTGGCCGCGCGCCACCGGTTGCCCGCTGACTACATCCGTTCCACGCTGATGGATCCCGTAACAGAAACCGCTATTGAATCCGAGGAAAACGAATGAACAGCCCGGTGGAAAAACCCAAGATCGGTGACTACCACCGTCACCTGCTGGTGTGCACCGGAACGCGCTGCACACAGGACGGTGCCGCACAAGCCTTGTTCGACAGCTTGGGCGAAAAATTCAAGGCTGCTGGGCTGGACAAAGGCGAGCTGCGGGTCAAGCGCAGCCGGGTCAATTGCTTTGCTGCCTGCAAGGGCGGCCCGGTGATGTGCGTGCAGCCCGACGGCACCTGGTACTACAACGTGACCCCCGCCAACATGGACCGCATCATCGAACAGCATTTCGTGGGTGGGAAGCCCGTGCAAGACCTCGTGTTTCACCAGGTGCCTTCGTCATGATGCCGGTGCTGTCAGAACAGGCCAGAGGCACGGTGTCGCTGGTGGGCGCTGGCCCGGGTGATCTGGAGCTGCTGACGCTGCGCGCTTGGCGTCGTCTGCAGATGGCAGAAGTGCTGGTGTACGACAACCTGGTCGGACCCGGCATAGTGGATCTAGCGCCACCACAGGCGCAACGCATTTACGTAGGCAAAGCCGCCGGGAGCCACACCTTGCCGCAGGACGAAATTTGCCAGTTGCTGGTGCGTCTGGCGCAGCAGGGGCGGCGGGTGGTACGTCTCAAGGGCGGCGACCCGTTCGTGTTCGGGCGCGGCGGCGAAGAAATGGACCTGCTGTTGCAACACCGGATTCCGGTCGAAATCGTGCCTGGTATCACGGCGGCCCTGGGCGCAGCTGCCAGTTTTGGATTTCCCCTGACGCACCGCGACCATGCCCAGAGCTGCGTCTTCGTCACCGGCCACCTAAAAGACCACACAGTCGAACTGAATTGGCCAGCCCTGGCCCAGCCCAGGCAAACCGTGGTGATCTACATGGGCGTGACCGGTCTGGAGACCATAGCGTCCGAGCTCCAGGCTGCGGGACTGCCAGGGAACACCCCGGCAGCACTGGTCTACAAGGCGACCTGGCCGCAAGAGGCCATTTTTCCCACTCGCCTATGCGATCTGCCGAGCACCGCCGAACGGTACAGCGTCAAGCCACCGAGCTTGTTGGTCATTGGGAGCGTCGTGTCGCTGGCACAGGCGTGGAACATCCGCTCGCATCCGTCGGCCTCTTGAACTGAACCACACCGGGTTTTGCGAAAGTCTGAAACTGGCTACTCCAGATCTTGTGATGTATGCGCGCGGATAGGGTAAGCCGAGCGCGATATCCCCATAGTTCGTGACCCAGATGGGGTCGTCGCAGAATTCGGAAAAAATCGTACGCTAAGCCGAATGGATAGGGCGCAAGGGTCTGAACTTGCCTGAGCCGATCTTGGCGTTGCTGCGCCAGAGGTAGTCACCCGTCAGGTTGATGTGCTCCCAGCCCAAGGGAGACAAGTACTCCAACAAGGAGTCATCGACGGGCTGGCCATGTCCACGAATGGCATGGGTAGCGCGTTCTAGGTAGACCGTATTCCACAGCACGATGGCTGCGGTCACCAAATTGAGGCCGCTGGCCCGGTAGCGCTGCTGCTCAAAGCTGCGGTCGCGGATTTCGCCCAGGCGGTTGAAGAACACCGCACGTGCCAGCGCATTGCGCGCCTCGCCTTTGTTAAGACCGGCATTGACCCGACGGCGCAGCTCAACGCTTTGCAGCCAATCCAGTATGAACAACGTGCGCTCGATGCGCCCCAGCTCACGTAGGGCGACGGCCAAGCCGTTCTGGCGCGGGTAGCTCCCGAGCTTTCTGAGCATCAGCGAGGCCGTCGCTGTGCCCTGCTTGATCGAGGTGGCCAAGCGCAGAATTTCATCCCAATGGGTACGAATTGCCTTGACGTTGAGCTTGTCACTGCTGAGCAGCGGCTTGATGGTGTCGTAGGTGACCGCGCCCTTGGGCATGTAGAGCTTCGTATCGCCCAGATCGCGGATACGGGGTGCGAAACGAAATCCCAACAGGTGCATGAGCGCGAAGACATGGTCGGTGAAGCCGGCCGTGTCGGTGTAATGCTCCTCGATGCGCAGGTCGGACTCGTGATACAGCAATCCGTCGAGCACATAGGTGGAATCGCGCAGGCCGACATTGACCACCTTGGTGTGGAAGGGGGCGTACTGGTCGGAGATGTGGGTGTAGAAAGTGCGCCCCGGGCTGCTGCCGTACTTCGGATTGACATGCCCGGTACTGGTGGCCTTGCTGCCGGTGCGAAAGTTCTGGCCGTCTGACGATGAAGTGGTGCCGTCGCCCCAGTGGCTGGCGAACGGGTGGCGTAACTGAGCGTTGACCAGTTCGGCCAGTGCTGCCCCGTAGGTTTCATCGCGGATGTGCCAAGC
>JBLIZX010000366.1:0-2464 GCA_048860285.1 Macromonas sp.
AAGATCGCCAAAGACGGTATGCGCAACTCCAACTGCGTGGCCATTGCGCCCACCGCCACCATCTCCAACATCATCGGGGTGGATGCGTCGATCGAGCCGTCGTTTGGCAACCTGTCGGTCAAGTCCAACCTGTCGGGCGAGTTCACCATCATCAACGGTTACTTGGTGCGCGACCTCAAGCGCCTGGGCCTATGGGACGAAGTGATGGTGATGGATCTGAAGCACTTTGACGGTTCGTTGCGCGCCATCGACCGCGTGCCGCAAGACGTGAAGGCGCTGTACGCCACCGCGTTCGAGATTGACACGCACTGGCTGGTGGAAGCCGCCGCACGGCGCCAAAAGTGGATCGACCAGGCACAAAGCCTCAACATCTACATGGCCGGCGCATCGGGCAAGAAGCTGGACGAGACCTACAAGCTGGCGTGGGTGCGTGGCCTCAAGACCACCTACTACCTGCGCACCACCAGCGCCACGCAGATCGAGAAATCCACCGGCCGCGTGGGTCAGCTCAACGCTGTGCCCACCGCCGCACAGACCCCGGTCACGGTAACACCCAGCGTACCCGCCGAGGTACCCGCCACCGACGTGAAGTTCTGCGCCATCGACGACCCTGGTTGTGAGGCTTGTCAATAAAAGGTAGCTGTTAGAAGTTCATAAGGCCCTTTTTCTCTTGGGTCTTATGACCTGAGTGGGGATCTAAAACTGTCCCATGAAACGACACTTTATACACTTTCTGATTGGGTTGGCTGTTTCGTTAACAGGCCTGCAGCCTAATACGCCAGCCAATACAACGACTACGCATATCAACAACACCAATATTGATAACTCAATCAATATTTCCGAAATCAAAAGGTAAGGAAAAAAACGATGCTGACTTTTGACGACGACACCCAGACCCCGCTGGAACCCGCCACGCTGACGCAGCACCGCGTCAACGCGGCCGACAAGCGCATTATCAACGGCCAAACCGACGTGAACCAGTTGGTGCCGTTCAAGTACAAGTGGGCGTGGGAAAAGTATCTGGCTACCTGCGCCAACCACTGGATGCCGCAGGAGGTGAACATGACGCGCGACATCGCGCTCTGGAAAGACCCCAACGGCCTGACGGAGGACGAGCGCCGCATCATCAAGCGCAATCTGGGCTTTTTTGTGACCGCCGACTCGCTGGCCGCCAACAACATTGTGCTGGGCACTTACCGCCACATCACGGCACCGGAATGCCGCCAGTTTTTGTTGCGCCAAGCGTTCGAGGAGGCCATCCACACCCACGCCTACCAGTACATTGTGGAGAGCTTGGGGCTGGACGAAAGCGAGATTTTTAACGCCTACAACGAGGTCAAGTCCATCCGCGACAAGGACGAGTTTCTGATTCCGTTCATTGAAGCGATCATGGATCCGTCCTTCAAGACCGGCACCCAAGAAACCGACCAAACCCTGCTAAAAAGCCTGATCGTGTTTGCGTGCCTGATGGAAGGGCTGTTCTTTTATGTGGGCTTCACGCAGATTCTGGCACTGGGCCGCCAAAACAAAATGACCGGAGCTGCCGAGCAGTACCAGTACATCCTGCGCGATGAATCGATGCACTGCAATTTTGGCATCGACCTCATCAACCAACTCAAGCTGGAAAACCCGCACCTGTGGACAGCCGAGTTCAAGGACGAGATCAAGGCGCTGTTTCTGAAGGCGGTGGACTTGGAGTACCGCTACGCCGAGGACACCATGCCACGCGGCGTGCTGGGCTTGAACGCCAGCATGTTCAAAGGGTATTTGCGCTACATCGCCAACCGCCGTGCCACGCAAATTGGGTTGGAACCGCTGTTTCCGAACGAAGAAAACCCGTTCCCGTGGATGAGCGAGATGATCGACCTGAAAAAAGAGCGGAACTTCTTTGAAACGCGGGTGATCGAGTACCAGTCGGGTGGCGCACTGTCCTGGGACTGAACCAAAGGCCTCAGCAAGAGGCCTTTTTTACCGGCTATCTGGCCCCAACGCTGCCCACTTACGGTGCAGGTGCGGCATACTTAACACATTCCGGAACCGCCAACAACCGCCATGACCACAACCCGCAAAGCTCCCGCTGCCGCCGCCACAACCCCGACTCCCACCACCAGCAGCAAGCCGCGCGCCACGCGCGCTACCAAGACCGCTGGAGTGGTGGTGGCCGACAGTGCCGCGCCCATCACCAAGCCCAAAACCCCAGCGCGCAAAAAGTCGGTGTCGGCCAGCGACAAATTGGCCGCCATGTTGCCCACCGATTCCAGTGTGAAAACGCAAATTACGCCCAAAGCGGCGTGGCCCTTCCCCACCGGCCCCAAGCCTTGAGAACCGTACGGCGGCACTGCCGCTGACCACAACACCAAGGCGGACGGTCAAGCGTCCAATTCGGCCAGCAGGGCACTGGCATCCAGCGTGTAGTTCTGCCCGCCCCGGCAAGCAATTTTGGCCGCACCCATGCGGTTGCCCA
>JBLIZX010000367.1:0-2402 GCA_048860285.1 Macromonas sp.
GGGCGAGCTGGTGTCGGCGCGTGAAAAGGGCGAATCCATCCTGACCCCGCCCGAAACGGTGCAGTACATGGACGTGTCGCCGGCGCAGATCGTGTCGGTGGCGGCCTCGCTGGTGCCGTTCCTGGAGCACGACGACGCGAACCGCGCGCTGATGGGTGCCAACATGTCGCGCCAGGCGGTGCCGGTGCTGCGCCCCGAGAAGCCGATGGTCGGCACGGGTATTGAGCGTGTGGCGGCGGTGGACTCCGGCACTGTGGTGACGGCGCGCCGTGGCGGCGTGGTCGATTACGTGGATGCGACCCGTATCGTGATCCGCGTCAACGACGACGAGGCGGTGGCCGGTGAAGTGGGTGTGGACATCTACAACCTGATCAAATACCAGCGTTCCAACCAAAACACCAACATCCACCAGCGCCCCATCGTCAAGAAGGGCGACCAATTGGCCAAGGGTGAGGTGTTGGCCGACGGTGCTTCGACCGATTTGGGCGAAATTTCGATCGGCCAGAACATGCTGATCGCGTTCATGCCGTGGAACGGCTACAACTTCGAAGACTCGATTTTGATCAGTGAGCGCGTGGTGTCGGAAGACCGCTACACCTCGATCCACATCGAGGAACTGGTGGTGATGGCGCGCGACACCAAGTTGGGTGCCGAGGAAATCACCCGAGACATCCCGAACTTGGCCGAGCAACAACTGAACCGCTTGGACGAATCCGGCATCATTTACGTGGGTGCCGAAGTGCAGCCGGGTGATGTGTTGGTGGGTAAGGTCACGCCCAAGGGCGAGACCACGCTGACACCGGAAGAAAAGCTGCTGCGCGCCATCTTTGGCGAAAAGGCTTCCGATGTGAAGGACACTTCGTTGCGTGTGGATCAAGGTTCCAGTGGCACCGTGATTGATGTGCAGGTGTTCACCCGCGAAGGTATCCAGCGCGACAAGCGCGCCCAGCAGATCATCGACGACGAGCTCAAGCGTTTCCGCTTGGATTTGAACGATCAGTTGCGCTTGGTGGAGTCCGACGCGTTTGACCGTATCAAGAAGCTGTTGATTGGCAAGGTGGCCAACGGTGGCCCCAAGAAGCTGGCCAAGGGCACGACCATCGATGAGGCTTATTTGGCCGAAGTGGACAAATTCCACTGGTTTGACATCCGCCCCGCGGACGAGAACGTGGCCGCGCAGCTCGAATCGATGAAGAACGCGATGGAGCAAACCCGCCACAGCTTCGATCTGGCGTTTGAAGAAAAGCGCAAGAAGCTCACGCAAGGCGATGAACTGCCTGCGGGCGTGCTTAAGATGGTCAAGGTGTACCTGGCCGTCAAGCGCCGCTTGCAACCGGGCGACAAGATGGCCGGCCGCCACGGCAACAAGGGCGTGGTCTCCAAGATCACGCCTGTGGAAGATATGCCTTACCTGGCCGACGGTACGCCGGTGGACATCGTGTTGAACCCGCTGGGCGTGCCGTCGCGCATGAACATTGGGCAGGTGCTGGAAGTGCACTTGGGTTGGGCGGGCAAGGGTCTGGGCCAGCGCATTGGCGATATGTTGCAGCGCGAAGCCGCCACCACCGAAATCCGTGGCTTCCTGGATCAAATCTACAACCGTGCGGGTCGCAAGGAAGATTTGGCGCAATTGAACGACGGTGAAATCCGCGCCATGGCACAAGAGTTGACCAAAGGCGTGCCGTTTGCGTCGCCGGTGTTCGACGGTGCTTCTGAGCAAGAAATCATGGACATGCTCAAGCTGGCGTATCCAGACGACATTGCCAAAGAGAAGGGCTTGACGGCTACCCGCACCCAGGCGCAGTTGTACGATGGTCGCACGGGCGATGCGTTTGAACGTGTGACCACCGTGGGTTACATGCACTACCTCAAGCTGCACCATTTGGTGGACGACAAGATGCACGCCCGCTCCACCGGCCCGTACTCGCTGGTGACGCAGCAGCCGCTGGGTGGTAAAGCCCAGTTTGGTGGTCAGCGTTTTGGTGAGATGGAAGTGTGGGCGTTGGAAGCGTATGGCGCGTCTTACATCCTGCAAGAAATGCTCACCGTCAAGTCCGACGACGTGCAAGGTCGTACCAAGGTGTACGAATCCATCGTCAAGGGCGAGCACGCCATCGACGCTGGCATGCCAGAATCGTTCAACGTGCTGGTCAAGGAAATCCGTTCGCTCGGTATCGATATCGAACTGGAACGCTCTTAATTCGTTGAAAAGGAAAGAGTCACATGAAATCTTTGCTCGACCTGTTCAAGCAGTTCACGCCCGACGAACATTTTGATGCCATCCGCATCGGCTTGGCTTCGCCGGAAAAGATCCGTTCCTGGTCTTTTGGGGAAGTTAAAAAGCCCGAGACCATCAACTACCGCACCTTCAAGCCCGAGCGCGATGGTCTGTTCTGCGCCAA
>JBLIZX010000368.1:0-2690 GCA_048860285.1 Macromonas sp.
ATCGAGCACCACGCCTTGGCTCTGCAAGCGCTCCAACGCCAACGGCAAATCGGGGTCGTCTTTAAAGCCGTAGTTGACCAGCACCTGCCAAGCATCGTGGCCCAGCGGCTCCATTTCCAACTGCTGCTCGGGTGCAATCCAAGGCACTTCATGGCTGCGTACCGTCACAAACAGGTTGTGTTGGTGCAGCACTTTGTTGTGTTTGAGGTTGTGCAACAACGCGTTGGGGACTGTACCGGGTTGGGCGGTCAAAAACACCGCCGTACCTTCCACACGGGCGGGCGGGCACAAAAACACCGAATCTAAAAAACCGCGCAGCACCAGCGCGTCGGAACGCAGTGACACGTTCAACAGCTCACGCCCGTCTTTCCACGTCACCATCAGCACAAACACCGCCGCACCAATCAGCAACGGAAACCAGCCACCATCGGCCAACTTGAGCAAATTGGAGCTGAAAAACGCCAGATCAATGGCAAAAAACAAACCCGTGGCCCCCAAACACAACGCCAGTGGGTAATTCCAGCCGTAGCGAATGACAAAAAACGTCAACACCGTGGTGATCAACATGTCCAACGTCACCGCAATGCCGTACGCCGCGGCCAAATTGCTGGACGATTTGAACAGCATCACCGCCAACACAATCGCAGCAAACAAGCCCCAATTGACAAACGGCATGTAAATTTGGCCTGTGTCGTGCACACTGGTATGCAACACCTGCAAACGCGGCAAATACCCGAGCTGAATCACCTGCTTGGTCACGCTGAAGGCCCCCGAAATCAGGGCTTGCGAGGCAATTACCGTGGCAGCTGTGGCCAAGCCCACCAAAGGCAACAAAGCCCATTCCGGGGCCATGTTGAAAAAGGGGTTCTTGACCGCTTCTGGCTCGCTCAACAACAACGCGCCTTGACCAAAATAGTTCAGCGTCAGTGCAGGCATCACCACCGAAAACCACGCCAACCGAATTGGCTGCTTGCCAAAGTGGCCCATGTCGGCGTACAGCGCCTCACCACCGGTCACGCACAGCACCACCGCTCCCAGAATAATGAAAGTGGTACCCGGATTCTCCAGAATGAAGCCCAGCGCGTGGTGCGGGCTCAAGGCCCACAGAATCTCGGGGTGGGTCACAATTTGCGCCACACCCAATGCCGCAATCGTGACGAACCACAGCAACGTCAGCGGGCCAAAAAATTTGCCGATACCGGCGGTGCCATGCTTTTGCACCGCAAACAGCCCAAACAAAATCACCAGCGTGAGCGGAATCACCGCCTTTTTGAAGTTGGGCGACACCACCTCCAGCCCCTCCACCGCCGACAGCACTGAAATGGCCGGCGTGATCACACCATCACCGTAAAACAGACAAGTGCCAAAAATACCGATCAGCAGCATCCACTTGCGCAAGGCGGGTCGGTCTTTCACCGACTGCGATGCCAGCGCCAGCATCGCCACCAAACCGCCCTCACCGTGGTTATCGGCGCGCAACACCAAGCTCACGTATTTGAGCGACACAATCACGGTCAACGTCCAAAACAGGATGGACAGCACGCCATAGATGTTGTCGGGCGTGAATTCCACATGCCCCGAATGGAACACTTCCTTGACCGCGTACAGCACACTGGTGCCGATGTCGCCGTACACCACACCAATTGCGCCCAGAGTGAGGGCACCCAAAGAAGATTTTGAGGCTGACACGTGACTTGCGGGTGGCCAGACACCACCCAAAGTTGATGCAAAGGCCGCTATTGTGCGCCCGATTTATGTCGGCACCGCAGCACATTGTTAGACACCTCTAATATTGCACCATTAAGGTGCAAATCTTTGCCAAAATCTGCGATTATTCGTAAACTTCGGCATTGGGATCGGTAGCTTCTAACTCGTAACTGGCGGCCAACATGGCCAAACGGCCAATCACACCGTACATGTAGAAGCGGTTGGGCACGCTGGCCCCCGGTTTTTGCCCCGGTTGCGGCTGCTGCGCGCCCTTCTCGAACGCCAAGGGCACAAAACTGGCACCTGGTGCGTTGAGGTTTTCGTCCACACCACGTTCGGCATGAACGCGGTAAAACCCTCCCACCACATAGCGGTCCATCATATACACCACCGGCTCGGCCACCGCATCGTTGATCTGCTCATGGGTCAACACACCCTCTTGGATGATGACATCGGACACCTGCTGACCGTCCTTGATGACGTTCATCTTGTTCTTGGTGCGGCGATTCAAGCCATCCAATTCTTTGGCATCGCGCACAGTCATAATGCCCATGCCATAAGTGCCATTGTCGGCCTTGACCACCACAAATGGTTTTTCGGTAATGCCGTATTCCTTGTACTTTTTGCGGATCTTGGTCAACAACGCGTCCACATTGGTTTGCAGGCATTCCATACCGGTGCCTTCGGCAAAGTTCACCTCGCCACAACTGTTGAACAGCGGGTTGATGAGCCACGGATCCATGCCCAGCAACTTGCCAAAGCGTTTGGCCACTTCCTCGTAGGCCTTAAAGTGCAAGCTCTTTTTGCGTACATGCCAACCCGCGTGCAGCGGTGGCAGCAAAAATTGCTCGTGCAAGTCCTCCAACATGCCGGGCACGCCCGCGCTCAAATCGTTGTTGAGCAAAATGGTGCACGGGTCAAAATGCTTGAGCCCGATGCGACGACCATTGCGGATCAGCGGCTCCAGCGTCACCTGCTCGCCA
>JBLIZX010000369.1:0-6955 GCA_048860285.1 Macromonas sp.
TAGGTGGCGGGGTAAATGTCCCCGATCCAACGCCCCACGCCTTCCAGCGACGAGACGGGGTTGATAAGGCCCGCAAACTGCACCGCCGGGATGAGGGTGCCGATCATGGCAAAGAAGATGGCGGCGATCTGGCTCTTGGTCAAAGTGGAGGCCAGCAGGCCCATGCCAGTGGAGCAGATGGCGTACAGCAGTGCGGCCACGCTCAGGGTGGCAAAACTGCCGGTCATGGGCACACCAAATGCCGTGACGGCCAAGGCGCACATCGTCAGGTAGTTGAGCATGGCCAGCGCGATGTAGGGCAGTTGCTTGCCCAGCAAGAATTCGGTGCGTGTGACGGGGGTGACGTACAGGTTGATGATGGAGCCGAGTTCTTTCTCGCGCACCACCGCCAGCGCGGTGAGCATGGCGGGCAGCATCAGCAACAGCAGCGGAATGACGGCGGGCACCATCGCGGGCAGGCTTTTGACATCAGGGTTGTAGCGGTAGCGGGTTTCGACCTCGGCCAGTGGGCGCGCCACTTGGCCGGTGCGTTCCAGCGCCTGCTGCGCCAGCCAGTGCTGGTGCATACCTTGCACGTAGCCATGCACGGTCTCGGCACGCTGGGGCATGGCCCCGTCGATCCAAGCCCCAATTTGCACGTTGCGCCCATGCAGCACGTCGCGCGCAAAGCCGGGCGGTATCTCCAATGCCAAGGAAATGTCGCCACTGCGCAAGCGGCGGTCCATCTCTGCATCGTCGGCAATGGGGGGTTGTTCGGTGAAGTAGCGCGAACCAGCCAAGTTGTGCGTGTAGTGGCGGCTCAAGCTGGTCTGGTCGCGGTCGAGCACGGCGTAGCGCAGGTTTTCCACGTCCATGCTGATGCCGTAGCCCATCACGAACATCAACAGCACCGAACCCAGCAGCGCCAGCGTGGCGCGCACCGGGTCGCGGCGCAGTTCCAGTGCCTCGCGCCACTGGTAGCTGTGGATGCGCGCCAGACTGCGGCGCAGGCGGGTGGACCAGGATACAACTGCGGCCTCGGCATCAGGGGCGACGAGCGACAGCATTGTGTGCGCCACGGCACCATCGGATTGAGTCACAGGAGCAGCATCCGCCAAGGCTTGCGGCGCAGGGGTGGGCACATCGCCGCCACCGACCTCGCGCAGGTGGTCGATGAAAGCCTCTTCCAGCGTGGCCACGCCGCGCCGGGCCACCAGTGCCGCTGGCGTGTCGCTGGCCAGCACCCGGCCCGCGTGCATGAGCGAGATGCGGTCGCAGCGTTCGGCCTCGTTCATAAAGTGGGTGGAGATGAAGATGGTGACTTGGTCTTGCCGCGCCAGCTCGATCATCAAGCGCCAGAAGTTGTCGCGTGCAATCGGGTCCACGCCCGAAGTGGGTTCATCCAGTATCAGCAGTTCGGGGCGGTGAACCATCGCCACCGCCAGCGACAGGCGTTGCCGCATGCCAAGTGGCAACTGCTCGGGCAAGCTGTCCACCACGTCTTGCAGGCCAAAACGCTGCACCATCGCTTGCACGCGGGCAGGTACTTCGGCTTCGGGCACATGGAACAGGCGCGCGTGCAGCACCAAGTTTTGGGTCACGCTGAGTTCAGCGTACAGCGAGAAGCCTTGCGACATGTAGCCCACGCGGCGGCGCGTGGCCATGTCGTGCGGATCGACCGTGTGACCAAACAGCAGCGCCTGACCTTCGGTGGCGGGCAGCAGGCCGGTCAGCATTTTCATGGTGGTCGATTTGCCGCAACCGTTGGAGCCCAGGAAGCCGAAGATTTCACCGCGCCGGATCTGAAAACTGACGTGATCGACGGCCACGAAATCGTCAAACCGCATGGTCAGGCCTTCGGCCTCAATGGCAATGGGGTGTTCACCCCCATCGGCCAGGGGCGGCACGGTCACGGGTTGGTGGCCTTGGCGCTTGGCGGCGGGCAGCAAGGCGATGAAAGCGGCCTCCAGCCCCGTGGTTTGGGTGCGCGCCAGCAATTCGGCGGGGCTGCCGGTGGCCAGTACGCGGCCATCGTCGAGCGCCACCAGCCAATCGAAGCCTTGGGCCTCGTCCATGTAGGCGGTGGCCACCAGCACGCTCATGCCGGGGCGCTGGCGGCGGATGTCGGCAATCAAGGCCCAGAACTGTGCGCGTGCCAGCGGATCCACGCCGGTGGTGGGTTCGTCCAGAATCAGCAGGTCGGGGTCGTGGATGAGCGCACAGCACAGACCCAGCTTTTGCTTCATGCCACCCGAGAGCTTGCCCGCCGGACGATGCAAAAAAGGGTGCAACCCGGTGCGCTGCGTGAGCTGGTCGATGCGCTGGCGACGTTCGGCGGCGTTGTGGCCAAACAAGCGGGCAAAGAATTGCAGGTTTTCTTCCACCGACAAGGTGGGGTACAGGTTCTTGCCCAAGCCTTGCGGCATGTAGGCGATGCGCGGGCACACAGCCTGCCGGTGCTGGCGCTGGGCCATGTCGCCCCCCAGCACATGCACCTGCCCCTGTTGCAGGGCACGCGCCCCGGCCAACAGGGCCAGCAAGCTGGATTTGCCCACACCGTCCGGCCCCATCAGGCCCACCATGCGGCCAGCGGGAATGTCCAGCGTCACACCGTCCAGCGCAGTGACATTGCCATAGCGCAGCGCCACCTGCTGCAAACGCGCCACCGGCGGCGGTGCATCGGCCACGGTGGGCGGGGTCACGGCCAGTCCTTGGCGGTCAGGGCCTCAGGCCACGCGGCTTGCGAATCGAGCTTGAGCCACGCCACGCCGGGCAAGCCGGTCTTGATGCGCTCGCGGTGCTGTTGCAACAGTTCAGGGGCAATGCGCGCCTTGACGCGGAACATGAGCTTTTGCCGTTCGCTGGCGGTTTCCACCGTCTTGGGCGTGAATTGGGCGGTACTGGCCACAAAGCTCACTTGTGCGGGGATGGGGGACTGGGGCGCGGCGTCCAGCACCAGGCGCACCTCGCTGCCCAGCGCCACTTGACCCGCCACGGTTTCGGGCAGAAAGAAGGTCATGGACACATCGGTCAGATCGACCAGATTCAACACTTTTCCGCCCGCGCCCAGCACTTCGCCCGCCTGCGCCACCACAAACTGCACGCGGCCCGCACGCGGGGCCTTGAGTTCGGTGTCGGCCAGTTCCACGTCGATGCGCGCCAGCGTGGCCTGCGCCGCCGTGATGCCGGTTTGGGCGCTGTCCACTTGGATACGGGCGGCGGCAATGCCCTGCTGGGCGGCGGCGGCTTGGGCCTGAGCGGCGCGCAACACGGCTTGCAGGTTGCGCACGCGGGTGCGGTCGTCGTCCAGTTCTTGTGCGGAGGTGGCACCTTCTTGCGCCAGCGCCTGCGAGCGTTGCAAGCGGCGCTGCGCCGCATCCAGTTCACTTTCGCGCTGCACCACGGCGGCCAGTGCCGCTTGGTGATCGCTTTCGCGCAAGGCCACTTGGGCCTGTGCCACCAGCACCGCCTGGCGCGCTCGTTGCACGTTGGTTACGGCTTCGTCGCGCTGGGCTTGCAAGGTGTCGGTTTGCATACGCGCCAACAGTTGCCCGGCCTGCACCCAATCGCCTTCGGCCACCAGCAATTCGGTCAAGCGGCCAGCGGTCTTGGTGGCGATGTCGATCTCGGTCGCCTCCAGCCGCCCATTGCCGCTGACAAAGCCCGGCCCCGGCCCGGCATGTTGCCAGCGTTGCCACACGGTGTAGCCCCCCAGCGCCAGCAACAGCGGCAACAGAATCCACAGGAATTTTTGGGAGACACGGAGCATGGCGCTTCTCACACTTTCAGACGACGGAAGGCCAAAGCATAACCGACCTCAAAAGGCCGGTTGCACGCAAAAAATAGGAAAGTGTGAAGTCTGCCGGTACGCCGGATTCTGTGCGCTGCGGTTGCCCGCAACGTGACCGCCATTCATCTGGGCCACGGGTCGCCCCAGTGGCTCGGTGCCACCTACCCGCCAGCTCTGCGGAACCACATCAACGCTGGCCTACTTGGTGTTGCTGCGCGCAGAGATTGCCCGTTTCACCCCTCAGGCTCCTGCCGCCAAGAGCGGATGGTTCCTGAGGACTCGTCTCTGTTGCTCTGATCCTCACCTCGCGGTGGGGAGCCGTTAGCTCCTGCGCTGTCCTGTGCAGTCCGGACGTTCCTCCAGTGCGGCCTTTCGGCGCTTGCACCAGCGGCGGTCTGGCAGGCTTCACGGGGTGGATTATCACCGATGTGGCCCACACCGCCTGCTTTCTCAATCGGCGATGAGTTGCCCAGTGCCGGTGAGACCTTCAATCTCCTCTGCCAGCCGATCGGCCTCGGCTTGCAGGTCGGCCATTTCAGTCTCCAGCGCCTGGATGTGTTCGGCCACGGCAACTGCAAAAAACGCATTGTCCTGCTCGATGCGCTGGTGCAGTTCGTAACCAGAGGTTTCGCACAGGGTGTTGAGCGCTTCAAGTGTTTCCAGAATGCGCTGCTGCAACGAGTCCAGCAGCGTGCGCAAGCGCACCACATCGCTGGAATCCTCTTGACTCAGTGGGGCCATGCCGTGCTGGAGCAGGAATGCGTCCGGGTTTTGAGCAATCTGGCGCAGGCGCTCGATGTCGCCCCGGTCGCGGGCCTGGTTGATTTCCGACGTCAGCCATTCGTGGGCCTTGCGTTTTTCCGGGTCGTCCATGCAGCGGTCGGGGTGGAACATCCTGACCAGCTTGCGCCAGATGGCCTGGATTTCCTTGGTCTGCTCCTCGGTCAAAGCCTGTTTGGTAGCGGCTTGCTCGGCGGCCTGTGCGTATTCCGCGTCGGATTGCTGGCGGGCTTGGGCGTGCGCCTGTGCCACTTCCTCGGCCTCATCGTCACCGGCCTGCATCAGCACATCCAAGTATTTGCGCCGGAAGTCGATGCTCAGGTGCAGCTGGTCGCGGCGCTGGTAGTAGGGCCGCAGCGCCTGGAACAAGCGGGCCAGAGTCACGTCCACGGCGTGTTTCTGTGCGGTGTAGTCGGCCTCCAGTTCAGCCAGCCGAGTGCGGGCAGCGGTGATGAGCTGCTGCAGTTCAGCTTTTTGCGGCGACAGATACAGCACCACGCCACTGCCAGCCTGCACGACTGTGTCGATTGCGCCGTTGCTGTTGTCCGACACGCCCACAGCGGCCTGCGGCGGTGCGCCGGCCTTCAGTTGCGCCAAATACCATTGGCCCATGCTGGCGCTGCGCGCATTGGTGGAACCGGCCAGCCACTGCAGCCAGCCATGCAATTCGCTATCGGTCGCCGCTTCGCGGAAATTGCGACCTTTGAACTTGCCAAAGCCAATCAGCGAAGGAAACCACGGGCCTTGGCTGAAGGCCAGCACCTCAGTCCAAGTCTGGATGCCGCGTGCCTCGGCCAGCGGGCGCAGCACTTGGTCAAACAAATCGACCACGGTTTCCACATCGCCCAGCGCGCTGTGTGCGCCACGGGCAGGCAGACGGTAAAACTGGCGTAGGGTTTGCAGCTTGCAATTGCCAGCGGGCACGGGGTCGAGCAGACGACGTGCCAGCACCAGCGCACAAAAACCGCGTTGCCCTATCGGGGTGATGTTCAGACGTTGCCACTCGGGCAGCAGCACCCGATCCAAATCAAACGGCAGGTTGTAGGCCACCAGCGGCAGCCCGTCTGCGTAGGCGGCAAAGTCCTGGTACACCGCCAGCGGATCCTCGCCATCGCGCTCCAGAATTTCGCGCGTGTAGCCGTTGACGCGCGAGGCTTCAGGCGGAATATCGGCGTTGTGGTTGAGCAAGCGCCGAAACGGTGGGCCATCGGGCAGCCAGCCGTTCATCTTTTGGGCGCCGATTTCCACCACGTAGATCGGGGCCTTGATGCCGTTGGTTTCGGTGTCGAGGAGAACCCAAGAGTGGTTCATAGACGATACACCTTCAAATTGGGTGGGGCGCCGGTGATGTTTACGGAAGCATCGCACCACAGATTCTGCAAGTCCGGTACAGGGGTTAAATCCAGCTCAGTTAGTGGGTTGCCTGTGCAATAGAGCCTGTGCAAATTTGGCACAGGTGTCAGATTCAATATGGTCAGTTCGTTGTGGCTGCACCAGAGATCTTGCAAGCCCGGCACAGGTGTCAAGTCCAGCGTGGTCAGTTGGTTCTCGTCACAACCGAGCATCTCCAACCGGGGCACAGGCGTCAAATTCAACTCGGTCAGTTGATTGTTGAAGCACATGAGAAATTGCAGCTGCGGTGCGTGTGGAAGCGTAAGACTTGTGAGCGGGTTATCGTAACAGGACAACCCGTACAGACAATCGGGCAATGGAGGTAATGGCCCCGAGGGGGCATTCAGGATGCCCAAGTCTCCAATCTGCAAACCCGGCCCCCATACCCAATCGGTCAAGGGCAAAAGGGCAAAGTCCCACACGAGAGAAACAATGGCACCATCTTGAACGCCAAGTTCTATAGCGGCATCAAAAATACAGACATCTTTCTGGCTACTTGCCAGCCTTTCCACCACCGCCTCCGGCTCCATCCCCAGCTTCCGTGCCCAGCGTTGAATCTGTGCGTGGTCGGCTTCCCGGAACTCGTAATCGCCAATACGGTAGCGCCGCTGGGCTGCCAGCGCCCGCTCCTGGCTGCGGGCCACGCCCAGCAGGTTTTCCGCCATGCGCGTGGCAATACGCTGGGGGCCTGTGGTTGTGGTCAGGGTGCCGCTGCCAGAAGGCACGGTAACCGGAAGGTTTGTGTTGATGTTCATAGGCCTTTGGACTTCCCTTTTTTAAAAAACAGCCCGCATCACCTCACACCTGACCCGGTGGATGACGGACTTCGGGCGTGTCGGGCATGCCGTGCGGCCCCAGCGCACCACGGCCCTGCGCCAAGTGAAAGCAGATGCGCCAGATGTGGTGCCCCGTGCGCTCCAACCAGCGGTAGGTGTCGGTTCTGGCCAGTACCTGCGCCGCGTTCTGGGGCGAGGTGGCCGCGTCGTCCAGCACATCGCGGCGCACCTGGCGCGA
>JBLIZX010000370.1:0-2696 GCA_048860285.1 Macromonas sp.
AGGCCGTCAAGCTGGTGCCGGCCTCCACGCCGGGTGGGCTGATTGAGGTGCAACTGGCCAATGGTGGCGTGCTCAAGTCGCGCAGCGTCATTTTGTCCACCGGCGCGCGCTGGCGCAACGTCAACGTGCCGGGCGAGAACGAGTACCGCAACAAGGGAGTGGCCTACTGCCCGCATTGCGACGGCCCGCTGTTCAAGGGCAAACGCACAGCGGTCATCGGTGGCGGCAACTCGGGTGTGGAAGCGGCCATTGACTTGGCGGGCATCGTGGCCCACGTCACACTGATCGAGTACGGCGACCAGCTGCGTGCCGATGCGGTGTTGCAAACCAAGCTGCGCAGCTTGCCCAACGTGACCATCCTCACCAACGCCCAGACCACCGAAATCACCGGCGATGGCCAAAAGGTGAACGGTTTGAAGTACCAAGATCGCATCAGCGGCACCGAGCACACCGTCGCGTTGGAAGGTATTTTTGTGCAGATTGGCTTGGTGCCCAACACCGAATGGCTGCAAGGCACGTTGGAACTCAACCGGGGCGAAATTGTGGTGGATGCCAAGGGTCAGACCAGCGTGCCTGGTGTGTTTGCTGCGGGCGATTGCACCACGGTGCCCTTCAAACAAATCATCATTGCGGCAGGTGACGGAGCCAAAGCCGCGTTGGGTGCGTTTGATCACCTGATGCGCACCTCTGCACCCAACGCCTGACGGTAACCAAGGCAATGGCCCCACCCCTGTACCAGGAATGGGGCCAACCTATTGTGCCGGGGCCGAGGGCCGCTCAGTGGCCAGTTTTGAACACCGACACCACCTGCGCCAGGTGGTGTGCTTGCTCCCGCAGTGAGGTGGCCGCAGCGGCCGCTTCTTCGACCAGCGCGGCGTTTTGTTGGGTCATTTGGTCCAAAGCGCCCACCGAATGGTTGATTTGGCCAATGCCTTCACGCTGTTCGCCCGCTGATGAGGAAATTTCGGTGATCAAGGCGCTGACCTCGCGCACGCCACTGACAATTCTGTCCATCGCCTCACCGGCTTGTTCCACCTGTTGTGAGCCTTGCTCCACGCTGGCCACCGATTGGTTGATCAAATCTTTGATTTCTTTGGCTGCTGCGGCGCTGCGTTGTGCCAGGGTACGCACTTCACCCGCCACCACGGCAAACCCGCGCCCTTGTTCGCCTGCGCGGGCGGCTTCGACCGCCGCATTCAGCGCCAGAATGTTGGTTTGGAACGCAATGCCATCGATCACGCCAATGATGTCGGAAATGCGGCGCGACGATTCGGTGATGTGCTGCATGCTGCTGACCACCTGATCCACCACATCGCCGCCACGTGTGGCCGCTTGTGCTGCGGTCACGGCCAGTTCGCTGGCCCGCTGTGCGGTGCTGGCCGATTGGTTGACGGTGCTGGTCAACTCTTCCATGCTGGCTGCGGTTTCTTGCAGGCTGGAGGCGGTTTGTTCTGTGCGGCTGGACAGATCGTTGTTGCCATTGGCAATTTCGGTGGAAGCGGTGGAGATGGCATCCACCCCTTGGCGCACTTGTGCCACCAGACTGCGCAAGCGTTCGGTCATGTGCATAAATTCGGTTTGCAGGTCGCCAAATTCATCGCTGCGGTTGACGGTCACGTTTTGCGTCAAATCGCCGTGGCCAATGGCGCGTGCTTGCGTCACGGTATCGTGCAGCGGTTGGGTAATGGAGCGCACCAGCCACAGCACCGCCACCACGGCCACAGCGTACACCAACGCACCCGCCAGCAAGGTGATCCAAGACGACCACTGGCGCGTGGCTTCGGCATCCTTGGTGATTTGGTCGCGCAGGGTGTTTTGTACCTGCACCAGTTGTTGCAGGCTTTCAAACAGTTTTTGGGTGGCGGGCAGAAATTGCTGTTGGGTAAAAGCCAGTGCTGCTGCCGGATCGCCTTTGGCTTTGACTTCTGGAATTTGTTTCAGAACGGCCAGCGCCTCCGCCCTGACCTTGGAAATCTTGTCAAACGCTTCTTTTTCTGCGGCGGTGCTCAGGTTCTGGCCCACTTGCTGCTGAATGTCGCTGATTTGCGCGGAGTTGGCTTTGGTGCGTTCCCCCAGCATGTTGGAGGCCGCTGGATCGACCACGTTGATGTAAGCCATCGTGCGTTCAATCACCACTTCGGTCAGGCCTTGCCAGCGGGTGGTCAGTGTGATGGATTGTTCAATGCGTTCGATGGAGGCCATGGCCTCGCTCATGGCCCGGTCGTTGCGGTATTGGGTCAGCAGCGACACCAGCAGCAGCATGGACAAGAGTGACAGTATGGTGATCCAGAGTTTTTGTGCGACGCGCATGGTGTGGAGGGTAGTTGGGAAAGCCCCGTGTATTTGTGGTTATGGTGAACACGGGTATTGACAGCAAAACATTCTACCCATGCTGCATATACCGGTTTTGTCGAAATACTGCGCGATAGGGTTTTCTCTGTTTGGCATCGACCATAAAAAAAGCACCCAGCGGATGCGAGGTGCTGCCATGTGAGGCGGTGTTGGTGTGGGATTATGTGGGCGTGCCCATCACGCTTTGCAGGTAGTTGGGCAGACCCACTTTGTCGATCAAATCCAGTTGGGTTTCCAGAAAATCGATGTGTTCTTCGGTGTCGTCCAAGATTTTGAGCAGCAGGTCGCGCGACATGTAGTCGCGCACGCTTTCGCAGTGGGCAATGCCTTCCTTGATGGTGGCT
>JBLIZX010000371.1:0-2176 GCA_048860285.1 Macromonas sp.
AGCCACCATCAAGGAAGGCATTGCCCACTGCGAAAGCGTGCGCGACTACATGTCGCGCGACCTGCTGCTCAAAATCTTGGACGACACCGAAGAACACATCGATTTTCTGGAAACCCAACTGGATTTGATCGACAAAGTGGGCCTGCCCAACTACCTGCAAAGCGTGATGGGCACGCCCACATAATCCCACACCAACACCGCCTCACATGGCAGCACCTCGCATCCGCTGGGTGCTTTTTTTATGGTCGATGCCAAACAGAGGAGGCCCCATCGCGCAGTATTTCGACAAAACCGGTATATGCAGCATGGGTAGAATGTTTTGCTTTGACATCCTCCCCGCCCTAAAGGACGGGGATTCCTGCTGCCAGACGGCGATGCCCCGCCGCGAGAATGTTTTTGGCCGCGTTCACGTCGCGGTCGTGTACCGCTCCGCATTCGCTGCACGTCCATTCCCTTATTCGCAAACCCGCCCTACCTTTCGGACTGCTGGCGGGTATCACCCCGCAGCACGAGCAAGTCTGGGTTGAATACGCTTCGTTGACTTCTTCAAACACCACACCGGCCTGATGGCTCTTGTTGCCCAACATGGTTTTGAGCATGGCCCAGCCCGCGTCCAGCGTGCTTTTGGCCATACGGGTTTTGACCAGCTTGGCGCTGGCCACGTCGCCCACAAAGATGGCGGCGTTGTTGCGCACCATCTCGGTGCTGAATTTGTGTAGCGCGTCTTTGCGCTGGTTCCTGATCTTGGCGTGAATGGCCTTGATGCGCTTCTTTTTGCGCGCGCGTTGCGCTTTCGCCAGTTCCTGTTCATGGTTGCGGTACCAGCGCCCTTCCAACTTGTCGCCTGTGCTGGGGGTGGCGCATTCTTTCAGGCCCAAGTCGATGCCAACCACTGCTGTGCCTTGCGAGGGCTGGCACTCGACCTCCACCGCGACGTTGAAGTACCAGCGGCCCCGGCTGTCTTCGCTGAACGAACCCGAACGCAGGTCGTATTGGGACAAACCGTAGCTGTCCCACAAGCTGAAGTGGTGCCCCGCAAAGTGGATCTGTCCGGCTTTGTACTTGGCGTGCCCGATCTTGAACGGTATCCAGCCCAGCGAGTATTTGGCCGACTTGGGGCTCGACACGCGCCAGTTGAGCCGCGTCTTCTTGAACTGTTTGCGCCGTGTGGCGTACTCAACGCACACCAGTTGCACGGTGCCGCTGCCTACCGCCACCCCTTCGCACTTGCTGTACCCAGCGGTAAGCTTTTGCAAGTCGTAGCCCGACAAATACTTGGGCGGGCCAGCGAATGGCCTTGCGGCCTTGGCTGACACTTCATTGATGTGGTTCCACACCTGATTGACCTCGCGTGCCATCTGGCGCAGCACGCGGGCGTGCTTATCTTTGATGCGCAACTGGAGGGTTTTGGTGGTGGAATTCACGCCGATGATGATACGGCATTTGTTTCAGAAAGGGCACAAAGCAGGCCGTTCCGGCCTGTTCGCTCGAACCTCGGGCTGAACCCCGAGGCTTGCCGCTCAATCTGAACTGTGCGCAGCTTGCTTCCAGGCGTTCAAGGCGGCTTCGGTATCACCGCGTGCTTGGGCCAATTCAGCCACAGCACCCCAAGCACGGCGGCGCAACACGGCATCGGTCAGGCTGGCAGCGGCTTGGGTGAACCAACCGCTGGCTTGGGCGGCTTCGTGGCGCTGACGGCACATGCACCCCGCCAAATAGTGCAGGCCAGCGTTGTTCGGGTGCGCTTGTTGCCAGCGTTCAATGTGCGTGGGCCAACTGTCGTCCAGTTGCGGCCACGCCGCTTCAACGTGCGCCACCAACCGCTGTTGTAGGGCTTCGTCCAAGGCGGGGTAGTCGCGCCACAGGGTGTGCAACAGATCTTGGTACACGCGCCACTCTTGCACGCTCGGTTCATGGGCGGGGGTCTGACGGCACAGTTCGCGCCAGCGGTCGGCCACGGCCAGCGCCCAGTGGGGGCGATGGCGCTCTTGGGTGGGTAAATCGGCCCAGAGCTGCAACACGTGAGCAGGCTCGTCCAAGTGCTGCACCGCTTCCAACACCACCTCATCCAACTCGGTGCCCGCCACATCGTCGGGCAAATGGGCGTGGTGTTTGAGCAGCGCACGCGCGGTGTCGATGGCGGTGGCGGCATCGTGTTGTTGGCGTGCCAGTTGCA
>JBLIZX010000372.1:0-4157 GCA_048860285.1 Macromonas sp.
CGCCAGCGACAACCACAACACACGCCACCCGGCTTGGCCCGGCTCCAGCCAATCGATGTAACGCAGCCACGCCAACAGGTACGCCGCCAACAACGCACTGGCCGCCACCACCTGCGCCACAAAACGGCCCCAACCCGGCAGAGGCCGGTAAATCTGGCGGCGCAACAAGCCCCACAACAACCACGATGCGTTGAGCAATGCGCCCAACCCAATTGCCAGCGCCAGCCCGGCGTGCGCCAACAGAGGCACCAGCAACAGATTGAACCCTTGGGTACACAACAACACCACCACCGCAATCTTGACCGGGGTCTTGATGTTCTGGCTGGCGTAGAAACCCGGTGCGAGCACCTTGATCGCGATCAACCCCAGCAGACCCACACCGTAACCCATCAGCGCGATGGAAGTTTGCTGCACATCGGCACTGCCAAAGGCACCGTAGTGGTACAGCACCGCCACCAACGGCTGGGCAAACGCCAGCAAGCCCACGGCACACGGCACCGCCAACAACACCACCCAGCGCAGGCCCCAGTCCAGCAACTCGCTGTAACGGGCGGCATCGTTGGCCGCCTTGGCCGCCGACAGTTGCGGCAACAGCACCACGCCCAATGCCACGCCCAACAACGCGGTCGGGAACTCCATCAGCCGGTCAGCGTAGGTCAACCAACTCACACTGCCCGTGCCCAGATGCGAGGCAATCTGCGTGTTGATGAGCAACGAAATTTGCGCCACACTCACGCCCAGCAAGGCGGGCACCATCAGCGTGGTGATGCGCCGCGTGCCCGGGTGCTGCCACGCAGTGCACACACCCGCCCAGCTCAAGCTGATGCGCGGCAACAACCCCAAGCGCCACAACGCGGGCACCTGCACCCCCAGTTGCAGCAGGCCCCCCAGCATTACGCCACCGGCCAGGGCGTAAATGGGCTCCACCCCCAAGCTTTTGAACCACGGCGCGCCCACGCCCGCGGCCAGAATCATGGCCACATTCAACAAGACGGGCGTGGCCGCAGGCACCGCAAACCGCTTCCACGTGTTGAGCACCCCTGCCGCCAACGCCACCATCGACATACAACCAATGTACGGAAACATCCAGCGCGTCAGCACCACCGCCACCTCAAACCCCTGCGGGTTTTGCTGCAACCCCGAGGCCATCAGCCACACCAACACCGGCGCTGCCGCCACACCCAGAATGCATGTGGCTGTGAGTGCCCAAGCCAACACCGTGGCCACTTGGTCAATCAGCACTTTGGTGTCGTTGTCGCCATGCTGCTCACGGCTAGCCGCCAGCACCGGCACAAAGGCTTGGCTGAAAGCACCTTCGGCAAACAACCGCCGCAACAGGTTGGGAATGCGAAACGCGACGTTGAACGCATCGGTCAACGCACTGGCACCAAAGGTGGAAGCGATCAACAACTCCCGCACCAGCCCGGTGATGCGCGAGGCCAGCGTGAGGAGGGAAACGAGGGAAGCGGATTTGAACAGTGACACCACGCGAGTTTAGCCGCGCCACTACAATGGGCCAGTGACCTCTATTTTGAACGCCGACCTGCATTGCCATTCCACCGTGTCGGATGGCACCCTGACCCCCGAAGCCTTGGCCACGCGCGCCCACGCCAACGGCGTGGCCCTGTGGGCCCTGACCGACCACGACGAAGTGGGCGGCCAGCAACGCGCCATCGATGCGGCCCGCGCGCTGGGCCTGCCCTACCTGACCGGGGTCGAAATTTCCGTCACCTTTGCCCACGTCACGGTACACATCGTCGGGCTGGGGTTTGACCACACCAATGCGCAACTGCAACAGGGCCTGCGCCAAACGCGCGGCGGGCGCGGCCAGCGCGCCCAAGAAATGAGCGAAGGTCTGGCCAAAGTCGGCATTCAAGGCGCTTACGAAGGCGCGCTGCACCACGCGGGCAACCCCGAGTTGATTTCACGCACCCACTTTGCGCGCTTTTTGGTCGAAAACCGCATCTGCAAAGACACCAACGAAGTGTTCCGCAAATACCTGACCGAGGGCAAGCCCGGTTTCGTGCCCCACCGCTGGGCCAGCTTGGGCGACGCGGTGCGCTGGATCCGCGATGCCGGTGGCGTGGCCGTCATCGCCCACCCCGCACGCTACGACCACAGCCCCACGCAAGAATACGCGCTGTTCACCGAATTCCAAGCCCACGGCGGTCAGGCCATCGAAGTCGTCACCGGCAGCCACAGTGCCAGCGAATACGTCAAGTACGCCGACATGGCGCTCGAATTTGGCTTTGCCGCCTCGCGTGGCAGCGACTTCCACAGCCCCGACGAAAGCTACACCGACCTCGGTGCCCTGCCCTACCTCGAAGGTCGTCTGACCCCGGTGTGGGAACTGTTGCACGGGCGCATCCTGCGGTGAGTGCGGCCACGCCTGCCCAAGCACGCCAACTGCAAGGCGTGCTGCTGCTGATTCTGGCCACCGCCTGCTTTGTGGTGCTCGACAGCAGCATCAAATACCTGAGCGTAAGCGTGTCGGTGCTGCTGGCTGTGTGGTTCCGCTACCTGTTTCAGGCCGTGGCCACCACCGCTGTGGTATTGCCCACACGGGGTCGCAGCGTCTGGCGCACCGCCCATCCGTGGCAGCACCTGCTGCGTGGCGTGTTGCTGCTGTTGACCAGTGCCATTGGCGTGCTGAGCCTCAAATTTATGCCAGTGGGCGAATTTACCGCCGTCATCATGCTCACACCGCTGGCGGTGACGCTGCTGGCGGCCATTTTCTTGCACGAACAGGTCAGCCCCTTGCGCTGGCTGCTGGTGGCGGGCGGCTTTACCGGCGCGCTGCTGGTGGTGCAGCCGGGCAACTCCGACATGGGCTGGAAAGTGTTGCTGCCACTGTCTGGGGTGGCGGTGTACGCGCTGTTCCAAATCCTGACCAGCCGCATGGCCCGCACCGAAGACCCCATCACCATGCACCTTTACACGGGCTGGGTGGGCACCCTCATCATGACCGCCGCCCTGCCCTGGCTGTGGCACCCCATCCCCAACGGCATGGGCCTGTGGCTGTTTGTGGCCGGCCTGATGGGCAGCGTGGGCCACTTTGTGCTGATCTTGGCCTTTGCACGCGCCCCAGCCGCTACACTGGCACCTTACCTGTACGCCCAAATTGGCTTTGCCATGCTGGCGGGCTGGCTGGTGTTTGACCACGTACCCGGCCCGCTGGAGCTGCTGGGCATTGCGCTGATTGTGGTGTGTGGTGCCAGCGGGGCCTGGCTGGCCGCCCGCAGCAAAACCCCGCCGCCGGGCTGACAGCCCGTCCTCCCGTCCGTGTTGTTTGGTTCCGTAGCCCACCATGTCGCAATTTTTTGAAGTCCACCCCGACAACCCGCAACCCCGGCTGCTCAAGCAGGCCGTGCAACTGCTGCACAAAGGCGGCGTGCTGGCCGTGCCCACCGATTCAAGCTACGCGCTGGTGTGCCACCTCGACGACAAGGCCGCCGCCGACCGGCTGCGCCGCATCCGGGGTGTGGACGACAAGCACCACCTCACGCTGCTGTGCCGCGACCTGAGCGAACTGGCCAGCTACGCGCGGGTCGACAACCGCCAGTACCGCCTGCTCAAACTCGGCACCCCCGGCCCCTACACTTTTGTGCTCGAAGCCAGCAAGGAAGTACCGCGCCGCGTCAGCCACCCCTCGCGCAAAACCATCGGCCTGCGCGTGCCTGCACACACCACCTTGCAAGAACTGCTGACCCTGCACGGCGCACCGCTGCTGGCCACCACCTTGATCGCACCGGGCGACACCGAACCGCTGAACGATGCGCAAGACATCCGCGAACGCTTTGAACACGAGCTGGCAGCTGTGGTGGACGCAGGGGCCTGTTCCATCCAGCCCACCACGGTGGTCGACCTGACCCCCATGGGCCACGGTGACGAACCCGAAGTGCTGCGCGAAGGCCAAGGCCCCCTGAGCGCACTGGGCCTGTGACGATGGACTTGGCCCAAATCATCCAGACCGTGGCGCTGTACGCGCTGCCGGTGCTGTTCGCCATCACCGTACACGAAGCGGCCCACGGCTACGCCGCGCGCCACTTTGGCGACCGCACCGCCGAGCTGCAAGGCCGCATCACGCTCAACCCGCTCAAGCACATCGACCCCGTGGGCACAGTGCTGATGCCGCTGCTGCTGTACTTTGCCACCTC
>JBLIZX010000373.1:0-2783 GCA_048860285.1 Macromonas sp.
CGCGGTGCCATCAGCGTGACCGAACGTGCCGCCTACATTGGCCGTATCCGCAACTTGGCGCGCGCCGTGGCGCAGAGCTACTACGAAAGCCGCGAGCGGCTGGGCTTCCCGATGGCACCCCGCGAGTGGGTCGAGCAAATCGAGAAAAAAACCGCCTAACCGCTTGTTCACTCCATGACCACGCTCCCCCACGCCGCCTTGTTGCCAGAAGTGTTTGGCCAGCACTGGCTCAACAACAGCCTGCTGGACGACACTTTCTTGCGCCGTAAGGCACAAGAGCTGGCCGCACAGCCGCTGCCGCCCGGCTGGGAGGCGTGGTTGCACGCGCATTTTCAGCCCGACACCTTGGCCCAGTGCAATGAGGCCCAACTCGAAGACAGCCTGATTGCCCCGCTGCTCAAGCAACTGGGTTGGGAGGCCGTGCCGCAACAAGTGCTCACGGTGCAGGGCAAGACCGCCAAGCCCGACTGGTGTCTGCTGTTGCAGCCCGCCCACGCGCCGCAGCTCATGGCCCAGCACAGCGCGGGCAGCCACCTGATTGCCGCCATTGCCGAGGCCAAGGCCTGGGGCAAGCCGCTCGACACCGGCAAAGCGCGCCTGGACAACCCGCACCACCAGTTGCAGGACTACCTGAGCACCCTGCGCGTGCGCTTTGGCTTTTTGACCAATGGCCGCCATTGGCGCGTGTACGACACCGACAAAATCACCGCCCGCAAAACCTTCATTGAATTCGACTTGGCGCAACTGCTGGCGTTGCCCGCCGGTGACGAACGCCAACAGGCGCTGGCGCTGTTTGCTTTCTTCTTTGGCCGCAACACCTACGCCCCAGCGGGCGACGCGCCAGCCCAGCCGGGCCACACCGGCATCGAGCGCACACTGGCCGAGGCCACCAGCTTTGCCGAAGCCGTGGAAGACAACCTCAAGGCCGTGATTTACGGCTACGAGGGCGAAGATTCGCTGTTCGAGCGCATCGGCAAAGCCATTTACCAAGCCAACGCCGCCGTGGCTCCTGCGCCGCCCACGCTGGAGGCGGTGTACGAAAACAGCATCATCCTGCTGTTCCGCTTGTTGTTTGTGGTCTATTTTGAGGACAAAAACCGCGAACTGCTGGCCCTGCACCCGTTCTACAACGAACACAGCTTGCAAGCCCTGCACCGGCAATTGCGCCACGACGTGGCCCGCCACCCCCACCAGCACAATGGCATGCTGGCGCTGCGCCGTTTGTTCCGCATGCTGGACGAAGGCGAGGGCGACATCGACGTGCCGCTGTTCAACGGTGGCTTGTTCGACCCCGCACGCGCTCCGCTGTTGCAAGCGCCCAAAATCTTCGACAACACCACCCTGTTGTCGATGCTCGATCAACTGCGTTTCAAAACCCACCGGGGTGATACCCTGTTTGACGTGCGGCGCGACTTCCGCCACATGAGCGTGACCCACTTGGGCCGCATTTACGAAGGTTTGCTGGAATTCCGCTTTGAGCGTGCGCCCGAGGCCGCCACCTACCTCGAATACCAGAGCAGCAGCACGGCGGGCAAAACGGTCGAAGCCTACTTCGACAGCTACGACGAGGCCCGCATCCGCAAAGAAAAAGGCTTCAAAGTGCTGCGCGAATTCAGCGTGCAGGCCGGGGCGGTGTACATCAAAAGCGCCAGCAACTCGCGCAAAACCAGCGCCAGTTACTACACGCCCGCCAGCTTGTCCGACCGGCTGGTGCAAGCCAGCATGGCGCGCGCCTTGGCAGCGGGCAAGCCGCTGGCCCAACTCAAAATTCTGGACAACGCCTGCGGCAGTGGGCACTTTTTGGTGCAGGCGCTGGCGTGCCTGACCGACTTGGCCGTGCAGCGGCTGGAGCACGACCCCGAACTGGCGCAACTGCTGCACGAAGAACGCGCCAAGATCAGCGCCCAATGTGCCGCGCTCAATTTGCCGCACACGCCCGACGACGGCCAAATCCTCAAGCGCCTGCTGCTCAAACGCTGCATCTATGGCGTGGACTTGAACCCCTTTGCCGTGGAGCTGGCCCGCCTGAGCCTGTGGATGGACAGCTTCATCTTTGGCACGCCGTTGTCGTTCATCGAACACCACATCCAGCACGGCAACGCCTTGGTGGGGGCCACGGTGCAAGACTGCATTGCCCACAACACCACCACCGGCGCGCAAGACGACCTGTTTGTGCAAGGCATAGCGGCCCGTTTTGACGCACTGCGCGGCGTGATGCACGAGTTGGATGCCATGCGCGACACCACCGCCGCCGAAGTGGCGCACAGCAAAACCTTGTGGCGCAACAGCGTTACGCCCCAACTGCGCCCGCTGTTCCGCGCCCTGAGCTTCATCACCACGCGGCGCATGCTGTTGGCCGAAGGCAAAGCCGCTGAATGCGAAGCCTTGGACAAAACCCCCGACCTGCTGGCCCAACTGTTCAACGAACACGGCAGCGCACCCACCCGCGTGCTGCAACAGATTGAAGACTACGCCCGGCGCTACCACTTCTTCCATTACGAAGTGGCCTTCCCCGAGGCTTTTGGCGGCAACGCGCCCGGCTTTGACGTGGTGGTGGGCAACCCGCCGTGGGACAAAACCAAGTTCAGCGACACCGACTTCTTTCCGCAGTACCACAGCCGCTACCGCAGCGCCAAAAACGCCGAAAAAGCCGCCATCCAGCAACGCTTGTTGGGCAGCGCCCACATTCAGGCGCGCTACGACGCGGCCCAACGGCAGGCCGAAGTCCTCAACGCCTACTACAAGGCCCAGTTTCCGCTGAACCGGGGCGCGGGCGACGGCAA